>NZ_JACJOT010000005.1 GCF_014695715.1 Microcoleus sp. FACHB-68 | reverse complement strand
TGTAGCATTGTCTGCCACGACGATGCCCGTTTTTAGCGGTTTGAGTGGAGTGACATTGAGGACATTTCATGACTTTATTGTATTCCACCTAGCATTACTTTTTCAGCAACGCCTCTTACTCGGCACTTTTCCTGCCGGCTTCCCCAACAAATGTAGCCAGTGCTCAAAGGATACTGCAAACTGCCTTATCTATTCGGTAACACCGACCCATAAAATAGTAATTCGGCAGTTGTAAATACAGGGAATCCCAATCTGTGAAGCTATTTGTTTACCACACCCCTGAACTGACGCCAACCGACAGCCAGCCAGACTGTGCGATTGCCGTCGATGTTCTCCGCGCTACCACTACAATGGCAACCGCACTGAATGCCGGCGCGGAAGCCGTGCAAGTCTTCAGTGATATGGAAAAACTGATGCAAGTCAGTGAAGAGTGGCCAGCAGAGAAACGTCTTCGCGCCGGCGAACGAGGCGGTTCCAAAGTAGCAGGCTGCGACTTGGGCAACTCTCCCCTCGACTGCACCCCAGAACGGATGCAAGGACGCCGGTTATTCATCAGTACCACCAATGGCACCCGTGCACTGCAGCGCGTGCAAGACGCTTCAGTGGTTCTGGCAGCCGCTTTTATCAACCGGCAGGCAGTGGTGAACTATCTGATATCCCAGAAGCCAGAAACCATTTGGATCGTCGGTTCCGGTTGGGAAGGCAGTTACTCTCTAGAAGATACCGCTTGCGCCGGCGCACTCGCTGACAGCCTCTTAAGCGGCATTGGTGGCACTTTAAGCGCTTTTGCCGGCAACGATGAAACCGTCGCCGCCATCGCCCTTTACCGGCAATGGCAAGACCAATTGTTAGAATTGATGCACCACGCCAGCCACGGCCAACGCCTGCTGCGCCTCGACTGCCACGAAGACTTAAAATATTGCGTGCAAATGGATATTTTAGACGTCCTGCCGATTCAGCGGGAACCGGGCGTTTTGGTCAAGCACGGGTAATGTGTTGAAGCGATCCCCCACCCCTTAACGGTGGTGGGGCAAAGAAAATTAAAGATTTTATGATCAATTAGCCGCTAGCAGTTAACAATTTTTCGCTCAAACAAGCCACGATGCGGCTTGCTGCACCCGGTTCGCCCATGCGCCGCAGGCCATTGTCCGCAATCAGTTGCAGCCGGTCTGGATCGCGCAGTAGCTGCCGTAATACGATGGCCACTTCGGTTGGCCGGTCGAGCAAAATCAAGGATGGCCCTAGTAACCGGCTTTGAGCTTCGGCAAAAGCCGGCGTGAACTGAGGGCCAACCCCAGGAAATGCGAAGGCCGGCTTTCCTAAACCCACATACTGTTCTGTTGCAGTGCCGGCCATTGCAATCGCTAAATCTGACGGTTGCAAGCACTCAATAAAGGCGTTTTGGCTCAAAATCAGGGTTGCATTTCCTTGAGTAAACGTCACAGCAGCCGGATCAGAAATCGGTGGGAAAACTGGAAGGTTATCCGGCTTTCCCGCTTGCCAGTAATAACCTTCCAATTTTTCGCAGAAGATATCTAAGCTTAAACCGGGTGAGATCGCAGCCAAAAACACCGGCGTTCTCTCGGCAAAGGTTTGGCACAACTGCGCCACAGCTTGCAAAATTTTCTGCCAGTTGTCGTAGGCTTCTGGTGCTCTAGAACCGGGCAGGAGGGTGACAATCAGGGGACGCCGAGTTTCTTTCAATTCCGCATCTGGATCATAAAAGAGTGCCGGTGGGTGAGCCGGTTCCAATTCATCCATCATCGGATTTCCCAGATCAAACGCGGGAATCGAAAACTTTTGTAACGTCTCAGTGGTTAGGGGATCTCTGGGAAAAACGGCTTTGCAGCGCCGGTGACGCATCAGCCAGCGTTCCCAAGGCAGGTAAACTGACCCAGACCAACTCTCCAGATCCTCAAACCACGAGCGGTTCGGCAGCAAGCCGGCTTCATCGCGTAGATAGTATTCGGATTTGGCAGTGCCTACAAACGCATAATTTGCCCCACTCCACCAGGCAAACAACAGGGGCACAATATCCCCCACGGCTAAAATCGATCCGCCCTGTTGTGCCCAAGCTCGCACCGCTTGTAACTGGTTCCACGTCAGATCCAGTAAGCCTCCTTGCACGTCCCGCCATAACTGCCGGCTATCCATATAAATAAAGCCACCAGAGGGCATTTTCTTCACCGGGGCGATCATCGGTACGCCCTCTAACTCGGCGTAGGCTCGTCCTTCACCGACAAGGGGAAGGACTGCTAATTCTGGGGGATTTGGCTGCTGCTGTAGTTCCCGCAAAATGCGAACTGCAATCGCATCCTCCCCATGACCATTGCTGAGGCAAAGTAGCTTCAATTTCCCATCTCCCTTGAAACCCCCCCTATATATCAAGATTAGCTGCCGGTGGCAAGCCAAAGGAACAGGGGGGTAGTGGTCAACTTCGGTTTGATCATTCACCGCCGGCAGATTTACACTCCGCAAAACTCGCTCATTTTTCCGCAAGGTTCGCTTAACCCTACAAAAATTTCGGGGATTACCACCTTTTTAATCTTTTTTTCCTAGTCCTGGTCAAAAGAATTGATTATAATAAGGAAAGAACGCAAGGGGCCGTAATGGTTTCGACAGGCGAGCGAAAGCTACTTTGTGATTCAGGCCGAGAGTGAGTCGCCTCTCGTAAATCCTAGGCTCAAAAAAAAAGTAAATGCGAACAACATCGTTCCTTTTGCTCGTAAGACAGCCACCGTTGCTGCCTAATAAAAACCTCATTTAGGTTCGAGCGTCTGTAGTTCGACTCCGTTAAGGATTGCAGACAAAACCCCAACGGATGCTCTAGTAAGTGTTCTCTGGGTGGCTTGCTAGTTAAGATTTAACCAGTGCATCCTGTCATCCGGGATAATGGATGGTTCCCGCCCTGAGGGTCAGAAGGGCTACGCCTGTGAATGAGCGGAGAGTTAATACCTTGTTTGGACAGCAGTTCAATTCTGCTCGGCTCCATTTAATTTAAACCTCGTTATATTTAAAGCAAAGCCACCTAAGATTTCAAAGTCTAGGTGGTTTTTAATTTTTCGGGTGCCGGTGTTTTTCGCCACCATAAATGCCGGTTAATTGAGAATAATGCAAGAAAACCAAGTTCTATTTCCTAAGCCGCCACAACCCTCGCACTGGATCTGTTTCCAATGACTGAGTTGCGTTCTGGCTCTAAATATGTATACTTCTGTGAAATTAAAAAAATACATTTGTTATTGAGCGAGGAGTCTGGATGTATATCGTACAAATCGCTTCCGAGTGCGCCCCCGTCATCAAAGCTGGAGGCTTGGGTGATGTGGTTTACGGACTCAGCAGGGATTTAGAAAGTCGCGGTCATACGGTAGAGTTGATTCTGCCGAAATACGATTGTATGCGCTATGACCATATTTGGGGACTCCATGATGCCTATAAAGATTTGTGGGTGCCCTGGTATGGCGGTGCGATCCACTGTTCCGTTTATTGCGGCTGGGTGTACGGGCGACTGTGTTTCTTCATTGAACCTCACTCACCAGATAACTTCTTTAACCGGCACTGTTACTACGGCTGCGATGACGACAATATGCGCTTTGCATTCTTCAGCAAAGCTGCCCTAGAATTTTTGCACAAGAGTAACAAGCGTCCCGATGTCATCCACTGCCATGACTGGCAAACCGGCTTAGTTCCCGTCATGTTGTTTGAGAATTACAAATATGACATGGGGCTGCAACGAGTTTGCTACACCATCCATAACTTCAAACATCAAGGAATGGGCGGTTCAGAGGTTCTGTGGGCAACCGGCCTGAATCAAGAAGCTTACTTTTTCCAGTATGATCGCCTGCGGGATAACTTCAACCCCTTTGCGTTGAACTTCATGAAAGGGGGCATTGTTTACTCAAATTACGTCACAACAGTTTCACCCCATCACGCTTGGGAAGCCTGTCATACTCCGATTGGATACGGACTCGGACACACTTTACATACGCACCAGAGTAAATTCCGAGGCGTCCTCAACGGCATCGATTATGATGTGTGGAATCCCGAAACTGATCGCTACATTCCCCATTCCTACACGAAAGAAAAATTAGAAGGGAAAGCGAAAAATAAACAAGCTTTACGTGAACGATTGCTGCTGCGCGATGTCGATAAACCCCTCATTTGCTTTATTGGCCGGCTCGACGAGCAAAAAGGCGTTCACCTCGTCCATCATGCGATTTACTACGCTCTCGAAAGAGGAGCGCAATTTGTGCTGCTGGGTTCAGCAACGGAAGCGGGAATTAACAATCATTTCTGGCATGAAAAACAATTCTTAAATGATAATCCCGATGTTCATTTAGAACTGGGATTTAATGAAGAATTATCTCACCTCATTTATGCCGGCGCAGACATGATTGTTGTGCCCAGTAATTACGAACCTTGTGGATTAACACAAATGATTGGTTTGAGATATGGAACTGTGCCAATTGTGCGAGGGGTTGGGGGTCTCGTTAATACCGTTTTTGACCGAGACTACGATGAAAACCATTTGCCCGAACAACGCAACGGTTATGTGTTTTATGACACAGATTATCACGCTCTAGAATCTACAATGGAGCGAGCAATTAAGTTGTGGTATAACTATCCCGAAGAGTTCCGTCAACTCGTCCTTCAAGGGATGAATTACAACTACTCATGGAACTATCCAGGTAAAGACTACTTGGAAATTTATGAGTCTATTCGACATAAATAAAGTCGAAAATAGGGGCGAACAAAATATCGCCCCTAAACCTCAATACAACTCAGAATCAGATGTGAAACAGAGCTTTAAATATCCAAATCGGTCAGATTGAGTTTTGGCCCGTAAGTTTCGATAAATTCGCGGCGAGGGGCAACGCGATCACCCATCAAAACGGTAAAGACGCGATCTGCTTCAGCAGCGTCTTCAATCTCCACGCGTTTGAAGGTGCGACTTTCTGGGTTCATCGTTGTTTGCCACAACTGTTCCGGCATCATTTCACCCAAACCTTTGAACCGCTGAATCGTGTAGTTGGCATTGGCGGGAAATTCGCGCTGGACTAAGTTGGTGAGTTCGCGCTCACTGTAGCAGTAATAATGATTGCGTCCCCGCTCAACTTTATAGAGGGGAGGGCAGGCAATATAAATGTAACCTTGATCGACAAGAGAACGTTGATAGCGATAGAAGAAGGTTAGCAACAGGGTGCGGATGTGCGCCCCATCAACGTCTGCGTCTGTCATAATCACGATGCGGTGATAGCGCAGTCCTGAAGCGTCGAATTCTTCACCTTTTACCCCTAAGCCAAGAGCTGTAATTAACGCTTGGATTTCGGTATTTTTGTAGATTTTGGCGTCGTCTGTTTTCTCAATATTGAGGATTTTACCACGCAGGGGAAGAATGGCTTGGGTGCGGCGATCACGTCCTTGTTTGGCGCTGCCACCGGCACTATCACCTTCTACGATAAAAATCTCAGATTCTGAGGGATCTCTGGTGCTGCAATCTGCTAATTTCCCAGGTAAAGGTGAAGATTCTAAAACCGATTTTCGCCTGACCAAATCGCGGGCACGTCGGGCGGCTTCTGCGGCTTTAAATGCCTGGATGGCTTTTTCTAAAATGGCGTCTGCAACGTTGGGACGGAATTCTAAATATTCGGTGAGAACTTCTCCCACCAAAGAATCAACAATTCCCCGGACTTCGGTGTTGCCTAATTTTGTTTTTGTTTGCCCTTCAAATTCGGGATCGGGTACTTTGACGGAAATAACGCCGGTTAAGCCTTCTCGGACGTTTTCTCCGCCGAGATTGGCTTCATTTTCTTTGATTTTGTTGCGCTTACGGGCGATGGCGTTCATCGTGCGGGTAAGCACGGCTTTCAAGCCTTCTAAGTGGGTGCCACCATCAATGGTACGGATATTATTAGCAAAGCCTAATAAGTTATCGCTGTAGGCATCAACACACCACTGCAAGGCGACTTCTACCTGAACGTTATTGCGTTCTCCCTGAACAAAGATGACTTCTTCGTGCAAGGGTTGCTTGTCGTGGTTCATGTAGGTGATGTATTCGCGGATGCCGCCTTCATAGCAGTAGGTTTCTACTCGCGGTTCGCCGGTTTTTTGCAGTTCAAGCCGGTTATCGGTGAAGGTCATTTTGACACCGGCATTCAAGTAAGCCAATTCCCGCAAGCGCCCGGATAGGGTGGTGTAATCAAATTCAATGCCGGTGCTGAAAATTTGATGATCGGGTTTGAAGGAAACGGAGGTGCCGGTGCGGTTTTCTTTGCCAGGTTTAGATTCTAGTTCGCCGGCTGCTACACCTCTCTCGTAGCGCTGCTTGAATTCTTTCTTCTCTCTCCAAACGGTTACTTCTACCCACTCAGATAGGGCGTTAACGACAGAGACACCAACCCCGTGCAAGCCGCCTGAAACTTTGTAGCCGCCGCCGCCAAACTTACCGCCGGCATGAAGCACAGTCATCACGGTTTCTAGAGCTGATTTGCCGGTTTTGGAATGGGTATCTGTGGGAATGCCCCGCCCGTCGTCTGTAACGGTGACGGAACCATCAGCATTGAGGTCAACCTCGATATGAGTGCAGTGGCCAGCTAGCGCCTCATCGATGGAATTGTCCACAACCTCGTAAACTAGATGGTGGAGTCCTCGCGGGCCGGTGGTGCCGATGTACATCCCCGGTCGTTTGCGGACGGCTTCAAGACCTTCCAATACTTGAATCTGATCAGCGCTGTAACTGCTGGTCATACCAAAATAGCTCCTATAATGGGTGTGAAGCCCACGGCGACTTCAAAAAGACAAAATCTAACAAAATTCTAGCACAAAAGGGTTATAGGCGACGCTAGGCCAATTTCCAGGGAAGTTTATGTAGGGGATGCACCTGTTGATTTTATATCTAGATTTGAGATTGGAGGTTGCTTGATTTTAATTGCGATTTGTGGCGCTACGGCAACCGGCAAGTCTGGGTTGGCGCTTAATTTAGCACAGCGTCTGGGAACGGTGATTCTCAGTGCCGATTCGCGCCAAGTGTACCGAGAGTTTAACATTGGTACAGCTAAGCCATCAGCCGCAGACCGGCAATTAGTGCCGCATTACTTGATAGACATCTGCGATCCCACCGAAACGCTGACTGTTGCAGATTACCAGCAGCAAGCGCAAGCTTTAATTGCCGCTCCCCCGATCTCCCGATCTGCCGATCTCCCACTCTTACTCGTTGGCGGCACCGGCTTATATATTAAAGCAGTAGTGCGAGGATTAAAAATTCCCAGAGTGGCTCCTCATTTGGAGTTGCGAGCGCAATTAGAGAGTCTCGGTCAAGCTCAGCTTTACGCAATTCTACAACAAGTCGATCCCGCTGCAGCGGTGAAAATTCATCCCAATGATCCCGTGCGGACTTTAAGGGCGATGGAGGTATTTTACGTTACGGGTCGTCCCATTTCCGCACAGCAAGGAGAGAATCCACCCGATTATCCGATTTTACAAATTGGTTTAGATTGTAAGGTCGAGGTTTTAGCAGAACGCATTGAATTGCGAACTAATCAAATGATAGCATCTAATTGGTTAGATGAGGTAGATTATCTTTGTAAAAAATACGGTTCTGATTTGCCTTTGTTAAATACTTTGGGCTATCAAGAAATGAAACAATATTTAGCCGGCAGTCTTTCTCTGCCAGAAGCAAAAGATTTAACAGTTCTACACACCCGTCAGTTTGCCAAACGTCAGCGCACTTGGTTTAAAGGCGTTCCTGACATTGAGTGGTTTGATGCGAATCTGCCGGATTTATTTGAGCAAGTTTGGCAACGGGTGCAGCAGTTTATTGCTGAGTGTGAGGAAACTTTACATAAAAATCTTTAGGATATTGATAGGGATATATTTTATAATATTAAAATATTTTACTATCTAAAATTATGAAAAATTTATCTGGAAGTAAAAAATTGTGAATTATCAAAACTTTATTGAACAGCTACCCAATTTGTATGAAAACTGGGGAGAGGAATCTGTTAAACCAAAGTCACAACGGTTTAAGCATTTACTTGAGCGAGTCCCGGATGTGACAGAGGAAAATCTTATGCCTTTGTTGAATTTTGCTGTCTCTTGTTTAGATGCCGGTGAAATTTACTGTGAGATTGGAACTCAACGCGGCGCAACTTTAATTGCCGCACTGAGCGATCATCCAGATTGTATGGCTTATGCAGTTAATCACTTCTCTGATTTTGAGCTGGGAGAAGAAATAGCAGCAACTTTACTAGCAACGCTTCAAGAATTCAACATTCAGGAACAAGTATTTTTATGCAACCAAACTTTTGAAGAATTTTTCTTTTACTTACGGGATTTAGAAACTGAAGATAAAATTGGTTTATTATTTGATAACAGTCAGCCTGATTATCGCTCGCAGCTTTTAGCTTTACTTCTTGTAAAGCCTTTTTTAGCAACTCAAGCTTTACTGATTATTAATAATACTCTTTTCAGCACAAGTCGGCAAGCAATTTTGGACTTTGTTGCGACGCATGGGGAATGCGAAATTTTATTAGAATTACCAAGCAAAGCTTTTGGTAAAGGAATTGTTATTTTAAGTTGGGATAGCGAAAGGAAAGAGAATTTATCTTGGGAACGGTTTAACGAATTGCGTCAAGAAGCAACGATCCAAGCGATTGCTAATCTCCAGCTAGTTGAGCAGCCGGTGAACCAGTTCAATAACCTTTTTGCAGAAGCTTTGTCATTGCAGAATCAAGGGCAATTTGCAGAAGCCGAACAAAAATATCAAGAATATTTACTTTATCAAAACCAGGATGCCGAAGCTTGGCTAAACTTAGGAATTCTTTATGTGCAAACACAAAGGTATGCACAATCAATAGAAGCACTGCTTAAATCTTTAGAACTCGATCCTGAAAACGCGAGTTTGTATAATTATCTTGCTTTCGCATTTGAGAAAAATAATAGCCTAACTCAAGCTATCTTAGCCTATCGACAATTAATTGAGCTTGAACCGGCCAATTTTGAAGCTTACAACAATTTGGGCCAGCTTTTGAATCAACTCGGAGAAAATGAGCCGGCGGAGGCAGCTTACCGGCAAGCGATCTCTATCAATCCTAATCACTTCGGCAGTTACCTTAATTTGGGAAATTTACTGATAGAACAAACTCAAGTTGATCTGGCGATAGAAGCTTATCAAATTGCCTTAAAATTAAATCCTAATAATCCCGATATTGTCAATAATTTAAACCTTGCTCTCGAAGCAAAAATAAATCCAGCCGATTATTTATTATTTTGGGCAAGTAAATTTTATCAAGTCGGCAGATATCAAGAGGCAATTGATCGATATCAAAAATATTTAGAACTTCAGCCAGGAACCATTGATCTTTACTTAACCTTAAGTGATTGTTATACTAGACTTGAGCTAAACGAAGATTTTATTCAAATAGTTGAAGAAGGAATTCGTCTTTACCCAACGGAAGGCCGGCTGCACTTCCCATTAATTCTAACATTACTGCGAAATAGACGCAATTTAGAAGCTGTTGCCTGTGCGGAAAGAGCGTCGCGTCTGCTACCGGAGGATTATACCTTTAAAATTCTCAGTCATCTAATTGTGCCGATTATTTATAATACTCCGGGTGAAATAGATATCTATCGGCAGCGATTTGTCAAAGGACTCGATGCTTTAATTCAAGAGACAGTTTTAGACACTCCAGAAAACAGACAAAAAGCTTTAGCCGGCACAGGAAATGTTACAAACTTTTACTTAGCATATCAAGCGCATAACGTTCGAGAATCCCAATGCCGGTATGGAAATTTACTCCATAAAATTATGGAGGCTAATTATCCAAATTGGGTGCAGCCTATTTCAATGCCACCCATTCCCCCCCAGCAAAAAATTCGGATTGGCTACCTTTCTGCTTACCTACATTCTTATAGCGGAACGCTTTGGTTAATTGGCTGGCTGCGCCAACACGACCGAAATAGTTTTGAAATTTACTCTTATTATATCGGAAATGAACCCGATCCTATCACCCAAAAGTTTCAGGAATACAGCGATTTGTTTCATCATATTCCAGGCAACCTGGAAGCAGTTTGTCAGCAAGTAACTTCAGACAATCTCCACATTCTCATATTCCCGGAAATTGGCATGAATCCCCCAACCATGCAAATCGCAAGTTTGCGTCTTGCGCCGGTGCAGTGTACAGCTTGGGGACATCCAGTAACCACCGGCTTGTCAACCATTGATTACTTTTTATCTAGCGTGTTAATGGAACCCGAAAACGCGCAAGAACATTACTCTGAGAATTTAATCCTGCTGCCAAATATTGGAGTAGCCTACCCAAAACCCCAAGATATTCCACCGCTAACCAAGACTCGCGCTGATTTTGAGTTGCCAGAAGAAAGTATTATTTATTTGTGCTGTCAAGCTCCATTTAAATATCTGCCGCAATACGATCACATTCTTGCAGAAATTGCCCTTCGTGTTCCTCATGCTCAGTTTTTATTTCTGCGGGGAGTTGTGCTTCAGGAACGATTACAGCGAGCATTTTCAGCAGTTGGACTAAAATATGAAGATTACTGTGTATTCCGCAAAATTCCCACTCGCTCTGATTATCTAACAATTAATTTACTTTCTGATGTTTTCTTAGATACTTTTACCTGGTCAGGTGGAAATACTTCGCTAGAAGCAATTGCTTGCAATCTTCCGATTGTAACTTGTCCAGGAGAATTTATGCGCGGACGTCATGCAGATAGCTTCCTCAAAATGCTCGGCGTGACAGATACAATTGCTCAAACTGAAGCCGAATATATAGAAATTGCAGTCAGATTAGGATTAGATCCAGATTGGCGGCAGGAAATCGCCGAAAAAATTAGAATCCGGCACGACAATCTTTTTGATGATAAAGTCTGCGTGGAAGCATTAGAAGCCTTTTACAAACAGGTGGTTCAAGAACGGCTGAGTTGACAAATATTAATGTCAGGCTAGGCGATGCCAAACGGCAGGCTACGCTAACACTAATCCCTTGACTAAGAAGGTAACTTGAACCGGCAAGGGAACTTAATTGAATAAAATAGAATTAATCAGCTTAAAACCCTCGGTGATCAAAGCTGTAGCAATAAATGAGAGATTGCGCTTTTAGACAAGTTAAATGCTTGTAAAGAATCGTGTCTTCTCCTAGGTCGGCGATCTATTATTAAAGATTGTGAGAAGCAGCCGCCGGCACATGGAAATAGCCGGCAACTCATGGGAATAATAGTAACAACACGCAGCAGGTGCATTTACAGAGGGATAGCGTGTTGTAATAACCGCTCAGATCGCACTCAAGCGTCGGCAAGGGAAAGGTGGAGATCCCCAAGGTTCCGCCTATGGGCATTGCCGGCAACCGTTGTGATCCAGGCATTTGGCATCACCACATCCAGAAAGTGAAGGTTTTAGTGTAACCGATCTTTGATAGCGACCTTAAATTGGGAATCCTTAATATGTCGCCCAGCAAAGCAATCGCCCGTCTACCGCACCCATCAGACAATATGCCTAATTTGCTAGATTCGGATTGGAACGAACCCATAAAATTTTCAAAAGTTACACAACGACTTCAAAAAGTCAAAGATTTTTCTCTCCCTCCTCCCCTCTCCCCATCCCCCCCTCAATCGAATTCAGGGGTGAAAGCGGTAATTGCTGATTTTATGCCGTTCGGGGCGCGTCACATTCCCCGACGCAACCGGCATCGAGGAACGATCTTGCCCGGTTCAAAAGCGCACGCTGAAGGAGCAAGTGCATGAAACTTCGTAAGAAGACTTTGCTGATTGTTGGCGCAGCGCTGATCACTTTGAATGCCGTTCTGTACGCCACAGCTTCAACGATTTTGCTGCGTGACTTCCAAAGACTGGAAGAACAAGGCGTCCGCAAAGATCTAGCCCGCGCCGTTAATACGCTGGGTGACGAGATATCTAAATTGAACACAATCGTTCAAGATCAAGCGGCATGGGATGACACCTACGCTTTTATCCGAGGTCAGAAATTAAAATCAGCCTTTACAGAGAACTATCTCAAGTCCAATTTTGGGGATGACACGTTTAAGCAATTAAGACTAAATGTGGTGGTGTTGAGTGACAGTGCCGGTCGCATTGTTTTTAGCAAAGGCTTCGATCTGAACCGGCAGACAAAAACTACCATTTCCCAAAGTTTGCAGAAACACCTGTCTCCTAACAGTCCCTTGCTGAAACACGCGAATTCTGAAACCTGGGTATCTGGAATCATTCTGCTGTCGGAAGGCCCATTATTGATTGCCTCACAGCCGATTTTGACCAGTGAACGTAAAGGGCCGGTTCGTGGCACTCTGATTATGGGACGCTACCTCAATGCCGCCGAACTAACGCAGTTAGCTAAGCTCACCCAGCTTTCTCTCGGTTTGTACGAAGTTCAAAAAGTTAGGGCCAACCAACAGGGCACCACACAGCCTCAACTACAGAGTGCAATTGCCCCTTTGTTACAGGATAAACCGGCAATCGTAGAACCATTGAGTGAAGATCGCATCGCCGGCTACACGCTGCTCAAAGATATCTATAACAAGCCGGCACTGCTGTTGCAAGTCGATTTACCCCGAACCGTCTATCGGCAGGGTAAAGTTAACGTCCGCTATTTTACTCTCTCCCTTTTAGGCGTCGGGCTTGCATTTAGCGCTGTTACCCTGTTGCTGGTGGAAAAATTGGTACTTTCTCGCTTGGCATCTCTCAGCAGCAGTGTCAGCAACATCGGCCAGCGCGGCGATCTTTCGTTACGAGTCTTAACAACCGGCAATGATGAACTGTCCAGTCTGGCTGACAAAATCAACGGAATGCTCGAAGCCATCGAAGGTTTCCAGCATGAGCGCCACACCACCGAAGAACGCTATCGCCTGATGGCGGAAAACTCCACTGACATTATTGCCAGACACAGCCCCGACGGAGTGTTTCTCTACGCATCGCCGGCTTGTCGCGCCCTACTCGGTTATGAACCCGAAGAACTAATTGGCCGGCCCGCTTATGACTTCTTCCATCCTCAAGATTTAAAATCAATTAATAAATCTTATAGTGCTTTACGGCATCAGCCGGTTACTTACACAATCAGCTACCGCATTCGTCGCAAAGACGGTGATTATGTCTGGTTTGAAACCACCAGTCGCACCATCCGCGACCTGGAAACCGGAACCGTACAAGAAATTATCTCAATGTCCCGCGACATCACAGAGCGCAAGCAAACAGAACAAGAATTGCGAGAAAGTGAGGCGTCTATTCGCGCTTTGTATAAGGTTACTTCCGCCCGGAAACTCACCTTTGAAAAACGCCTCCAAGGACTTTTAGCGATGGGATGCCACCGATTTGGCATGGAATGCGGCGCTTTGGCTTTCATCGAAGATGACCGCTATGAAATCATAGCCGGCCACTCGCCCAACCATTTTCTCAAAAAAGGCGATGTCTTCGATTTGCACCAGACTTACTGCCTAGAAACCATCGGGCACAAAGAACCGCTTTACTTTGAATCCATGATGGTTTCCCGGTGGCACCGGCCTCCCTCTAATAACTTATTCGCTCAAGAAGCCTATCTTGGCACCCCCGTCATTGTGGCCGGCAAAGTTTACGGCACCCTCAGCTTCTGGAATTCTAAGCCGCTCCACAGACCCTTCAGAGCCGTAGACAAAGAGCTTTTAAAGCTTATGGCTCAGTGGATTGGGCGCGAACTTGAGCGTCAAAAAGATGCCGAAGACTTGGCCAGAGCGCGTGATCAAGCACTTGCCGCCACCCGCGCAAAAAGCGAATTTCTCGCCACCATGAGCCATGAAATCCGAACCCCCATGAACGCGGTGATCGGCATGACCGGCTTGCTGCTCGACACGCCCCTGATGCCCGAACAGCGAGACTTTGTGGAAACCATCCGCAGCAGTGGCGACGCCCTGCTCACCATCATTAACGACATTCTGGACTTTTCTAAAATTGAGTCCGGAAAGATGGAACTCGAACAGCAACCCTTCAACCTGCGCTCTTGTATCGAAGAATCCATCGATCTGCTCGCTTCCAAAGCTGCGGAAAAACATCTGGAAATGGCTTATTTAATTTCTCCAGACACCCCGCTCGCGATCATGGGCGATGTTACCAGGCTGCGGCAAATCTTGGTCAATTTGCTGAGCAATGCTGTTAAATTCACTAACAAAGGCGAGGTGGTGATATTAGTAATCGCTCAAAAAATAGAGCATGAAGAATTAAAATTAAAGAAAGAAGAAAATTCTCACTATTCAATTATATTTGCCGTTAAAGATACTGGCATTGGTATTCCCGGTGACCGGATGGAACGCCTGTTTCAATCGTTCACCCAGATAGATTCCTCCACCACTCGCCACTATGGCGGCACGGGACTAGGTTTGGTGATCAGCCAGCGCTTGAGCGAAATGATGGGGGGTCAAATGTGGGTGGAAAGTCGCGGCGTTTTGGGCGGCAATCCCCCTGATGAATTTGAATTGAGGGATCGCGATGGCGATTCAGAAATATTTGGAATTAAGCAACAACTGGATCGTTTAAATTCCAAAGGTTCTACGTTTTATTTCACGGTGAAGGCTACTGCCGTTGAAACTTCTTCAGTAATTAATCTTGCCGACTTTCAACCCCAACTGCTTGGCAAGCGGCTGCTGATTGTGGATGATAACTCGACGAATCGGCAGATTTTGACCCTACAGGCGCAGTCATGGGGAATGCTGACAGAAGTTGCTGAATCGGGTGCGATTGCTTTAAACCGGCTCAAACAAGAAGAGTCGTTTGATTTGGTAATTCTGGATATGCAAATGCCAGAAATGGATGGTTTGACTTTGGCTAAACAAATCCGTCGCATAGCGGGTAACGATGCCTTGCCGTTGGTGATGCTGACTTCTTTAGGCCGGCAAGAAATCGATTTTCCCACTGCCGGTGTTGAGTTCGCAGCCATTTTGAGCAAGCCAATCAAACAATCTCACTTATACAATGTTCTAATAGGCATTTTTGGCGGGCAGCGTCTCGAATCTTCTCGACCCTGGCAAATGGGTGCGATCTCGCCCGATCTCGGAGAATTGCGGCCTTTGCGGATTCTTTTAGCTGAGGACAATCCGGTTAATCAAAAGGTGGCTTTGCTCACTTTACAGCGGATGGGGTATCGGGCAGATATGGCCGGCAACGGGTTAGAAGTGCTTGACGCTCTGCACCGGCAGCCCTATGATGTGGTCTTAATGGATGTCCAGATGCCTGAAATGGATGGGATGGCCGCCGCCCGCCATATTCGTCTGGAATGGCCTGATGGTAAGCGTCCTCGGATTATTGCAATGACAGCCAATGCCATGCAGGGAGATCGAGAAGCGTGCATTATGGCCGGCATGGATGACTACATCAGCAAGCCAATCCGGGTAGATGAACTGGTTCAAGCTTTAGGCAAGTGCCAGCCTTATTCCAAACCCGCAGAGACTGCTTCGGTTGTTGGAGAGGGGGATGACGAAGTGTTTGGTCAAAAGATAGAAGACGACAGCATTGATGAATCCCAAATGCCGCCAGTCCTTGATGCCAAAATGTTGCAATCACTACGGGACATCGATGCCTTAGTTGAGGTGATTGATCTTTACCTGGAAAATGTCCCTGCATTGCTGCAATCTATCAGCGGGGCAATCAGCGCAGACGATGCGCCGGCATTGAGAACAGCAGCTCACTCTTTAAAATCAACCAGCGGGACGGTAGGTGCGCTGACTCTTTTTGAACTTTGCAACCAACTGGAATCAATCGGACGTGCCAACACCACTGCCGAAGCGCCGGCGCTAGTGTTGCAAGTTGAGGCGGAGTATGAGCGAGTGAAAGCCGCCTTGGAAATTGAAAAAATGAAGGATGAAGGGTGAAGAGGGAGTCCTGAGTCCTGAGTCCTGAGTCCTGAGTTGGATTAGTAGGAAAGTGCTTAAGTGGAGAGTGGAAGAGTAGGTGAGTAAGTGAGGGGGAGAGTGGGAGAGGGGAGAAAAAACTTCTCAATGCCTCGTTCCCAGTCCTCCATCCTTTGTGCCTTAAAACTTCCGCAGATCCAAACCGGCTTCTTTCGCAAAAGCCTGTAAACCTTTGTGTTCTAAAGTTTTAATCGCTTTAGTGGAAAGCCGCAATTTCACCCAGCGGTTAGCTTGGGGCCACCAAATTCGCTTCCACTGTAAATTGACTTCTTGCAGTTTGTGGGTGCGCCGGTGGGAGTGAGAAACTGCAAAACCATTATTTGCCTGTTTGCCGGTCAGTTGACATTTGCGTGCCATTGCAACTCCTAATCATCCTTCTTATGTGTGCAATCTCCCATTGTAACCCACTCTTTTTAGTTAGGAGTGCTGAGTGCTGAGGGGAAGAGGGGGAGAGGGGGAGAAATGCCCCATGCCCTATGCCCTATGCCCTATCCCCCATGCCCTATGCCCTATCCCCCATGCCCCTCTTAGACACCGGCAGCGCGTTCTGTGAGGCTCGTTAACAGTTTGTTAGAGCGCTCAACGAAATTTTGCATCCCTTCAGCATCAAAGCCTTTCTGAGCCATCAGCGCCAAATCATAGACATGATGGCAAATCATATTAGCCAATTCGCCAGAGGGAGATTGCCCTTCACCTTGAATAATGCTGCCTTGGCTGATATTGCCCAGGTTTTGGATCATCGGGTGAGCTGTATTGATCACCAAGATATGTTCCTCTGGGAATTGCGACAACTCTTGTTGTTGCATCAAGGCATTCATATCACGCAACCGGCGCAGAAATTCTGGCAAAAGTACCATTGCCGGCGGCGTACCTTTGGCATCGTCTGACTTCAGCGCCTCGGTGCGAATCGTCAGTTTCGGCTTATTTAAAGCAGTTTGGAACAAATCTTTGATCTGTTCGCTGCGGGTTTTGTTGGTTGTGGGATCGACAATTTCAGATGCTTTGTCTTTCTCAATCAGCTTGTCGTCGAGTTCGGAATCCACACGAGAGAATTTAACATCTTGATACTCTCGTTCCAAGAAGCTGATGAAGTGAGGATCGATGAAGGAGTCCATAAATAGGACTTCTAAACCTTGGTTCTTGTGCAATTGCACGTAAGTTGCTTGGTTAACTTCATCGGTGCAATAAAATACCCGGTTTTCATGGCGCTCTTTATTGCGTTCCAGGTATTCTTTAATCGTGGTATAAGAAGGGCCGCCGGCAGGGTTAGATGAAGGGTTCACTTGCTGCCAAATGTCGCCTTCCTCAGATTGCACTTCCACTGCCGGCGTGTCGCTGCCGGTGCCGGCATTCAGTTCGGCTGTGCTACGGAAGATAATGATATCTTCAACTTGTTTTTTGAATTTATCATCGTTCAAGCAGCCGAATTTGACAAAGGTGCCGATATCTTGCCAGCAACGGATATATTCCTCTTTGCTATCGCGGTACAGTTCTTTGAGACGATCCGCAACTTTCTTGGCAATAAAATCGGCAATTTTGCGAACGGTTCGATCCATCTGCAAGGCGCTGCGGGAGACATTCAGGGGAATATCTGGGCTGTCAATAACCCCGCGCATGGGCAGCAGGAATTTAGGAATAATTTCTTCGCAGTGTTCGCTAACAAAAACCTGATTGCAGAACAGTTTAATTTGTCCTTTGGTAACATCTACATCAGGTTTGAGTTTAGGGAAGTAGAGAATGCCGTTGACGAGGAAGGGATAGTCGGTGTTTAAATGCACCCAAATCAACGGTTCTTCTTGGAATGGGTAGAGGTAGCGGTAAAATTCTAAATAGTCTTCTTTGGTGAGACTGCTAGGAGATTGCCGCCACAAAGCTTTTTGCCGGTTGATGGTTTCGCCATCAAGTTCAATCGGCACCGGCATGAAGTCGCAGTAGGTTTTTACTAGCTGTTTAATGCGGGCAGATTCTGCGTATTCTCCCTCTTCATCTTGAAGTGTAAGGGTAATGGTGGTGCCGCGAGTAGTGCGAGAAGATTCTTCTAACTGAAAAGTGGGTGAACCGTCGCAAGACCAGTGTACCGCTTGAGCGCCTTCTTTGTAGGAAAGGGTATCAATCTCGACGTGTTTAGCCACCATGAAGGAGGAATAAAAACCCAAGCCAAAGTGACCGATGATTGGCTGTTCGTCGCCGGCTTTGTACTTTTGAATAAATTCTTCAGCGCTAGAGAAGGCGACTTGATTGATGTATTTTTTCACCTCATCAGCCGTCATGCCGATGCCGTTGTCGGAGATGGCTAAGGTTTTCTTTTCTTTGTCGAGGGTAATCTGAATTTTTGGTTCCTCCAACTCGCCGCTGAGTTCGCCGGCAAGGGAAACCATTTTCAGTTTTTGGATCGCATCGACGGCATTAGAAACTAATTCCCGCAAGAAGATTTCATGGTCAGAGTAGAGGGACTTCTTGATAATGGGAAAAATATTCTCGGTATGAATAGTGATAGTGCCCTGTTCCAGCATTGTCATAGCTCTTGTTTTGGTTACTACTTAAAGACTGAGGACTGAGTTGAGTTTTCTGCTTTCAGCCTATAGCGCTTTGCCGGCTGACTGCTAAACTTTACCGCTCAGTCCCGATTATGATCGATTTTGTAGGCTGACGCCTGATTTTGCTTCAGGGATTGCCCCACCGGCAGTGATTCGGATTTCCCTACTTTTTATGGGATTATTATTTGGGTAAAGACCAACTCACTTGACTCACTTCTTTGCCCAGCAGAAATTATAACTTTGAAGCTGAGTGTTCAACGTCCGGGGAGTTCACATCTCGGAAACTTTTGAGAAATGTCACAAATATCCCTGTGACACGCTTCTACAGTTTCTGATTTTATTAAAATTGACTAGATGGGCAGTACTGGACTTGAACCAGTGACTCTCTGCTTGTAAGGCAGATACTCTACCACTGAGTTAACCGCCCGGGTTTCTCATAGAATACTATGGTAGCACCTTGTAGAAAATAAATCAATCAGCCAAACTGATTTAAGATGGGCATTTTCTACCCCAATCCCCATTCCCCTATCCTAAATCCTGAATGCCCTCTGGTCGCACCCATGACCGTATTACCTTGTGGACTTTGCCGGTGGTTGCCGGCCTGACGTTCGCGCAAACCCGGAGTGGTAATCTCACTTTGTTGGTTGCCGGTGGCTTTTTCTTCAGCGGCCTGATGTTTGGCCCAGATTTGGACATTTACTCGCGGCAGTTCCAGCGTTGGGGATGGCTGCGTTGGATTTGGTTACCTTACCAAAACAGTTTGCGCCATCGGTCGTTTTTGTCTCATGGGCCACTGATTGGATCGGCGCTACGGCTGCTTTATCTGGCCGGCTGTGTGGGGATTGTGGTGATGTTGGGGTTATTAGCCGGTCAGCAGTTTTGGGGTTGGTCTTGGACTTGGGACATGGTTGCTGACTTTCTTCTGCAATTACTCAAACTTTATTATGCTGAATGGATTGCGCTGTATATCGGGCTGGAATTAGGCTCAATGAGTCACTATCTCAGTGATTGGGGCGGGTCAGCTTACAAGCGGATTAAGAAGTATGGGCTGATGGGCTGGCTGTTTCCGGCTGCGAGTTCTAAGAAACGCCGGCGTCCTGCAAGTGAAAATAAGCGCCGGCAAACTAAAGGTAAATCTAAAATTTAAGTTGGTAATTTTTCAGTTTAATAAATTAGACTGGTTGCAAAAATTTGGTTTGATTTTTTTTAACCGCAGATGCACGCAGATGATAGCGCAGCGTGCCGTTAGGCATACGCAGATGAGCGCGGATGTATTAACGTTAGGTGCCGTTGATTTTGGAAAATTTCGATCTTAGCAATATATTTATTTATTAAAATTAAACTTTAAAATAAAGCAAAAGCAATTTTTTATAAACCACATAACTATTAATAAGGTCTTTTTGTAGAATTTTATTGGCACCGGCAGCAAATCTAGTTAAGAATTATTAATAAGTCTTGGAGTTTTCCCTCATGTCTACCGCGCAAACACCCGAACCGGCTGCATTTGATTCCGCTACCCTCACAGCTCTACAAAAGCTGATTGAAGTTGTTGCCAAGTTGCGATCACCCGATGGCGGTTGTCCTTGGGATTTAGAGCAAACACCGCAAACCTTGATTCCTTATGTGATCGAAGAAGCTTATGAAGTGGTAGATGCAATTCGTAGTGGCGATAAAAAGGCAATTGCCGAAGAATTAGGCGATTTACTGTTGCAGGTGGTGCTGCAAGCGCAAATTGCCAGTGAGTCTGGTGATTTTACAATGGCTGAAGTTGCCACCGGCATCACAGAAAAATTAATTCGCCGGCATCCTCATGTATTTGGTGATGTGGAAGTTAACAGCGTTGATGAAGTTCGTCAAAATTGGGAGGAAATTAAAGCAACTGAAAAGGGAGAAACTACAGAATCGCAAACATTTTCCTCAAAACTAAGCCGGTATGCGAAAACGTTGCCACCGTTGATGGCAGGAATGAAGATTTCTGAGAAAGCTGCCGGTGTTGGTTTCGAGTGGGAAAATGTTGAAGGAGTTTGGGAGAAGTTTCAGGAAGAGTTAGGGGAATTTAAATACGCCCTTGAACATGAAGATAAAGCCCATCAACAGGCAGAATTAGGGGATATTTTATTTGTCTTGATTAATTTAGGCCGGTGGTATGATTTAGATCCTGCTGAAGCTTTACAGGAAACCAATTTGCGGTTTATTCAGCGCTTTTCAAAAATGGAAGTTTTTGCAGAGCGACCGCTAACCGATTATAGCTTAGATGAGTTAGAAGCGATGTGGCAAAAAGCAAAGGCTCAGTTAGCAAAGCAGAAGCAGGAAAGGGATAATTCGGACGAGTGAAAATTGTATCTACACAAGTAAAGCCCGCGCTGGCGGGCTATCACTCGGTTTTCGCTATTTTAGTAAAGGTAGCGCCTCTTCATAGATCCATTTCTGAAATTGAATAGCGGTTTGCTGATTTGCAAGGTCAAGCAACAATTCTATTCCCCGCTGTTCTACAGTTAAAAGAAGCTGTTGCCAAAGATATAATTGACCATTTTTGCCTTGACTGACTTGTCGCAAACTTTTTAAATTTTCTGGAATTTTCTTTAAGGCAGTGTCGGTGAGATTCAGTGCCGGCAGCAAATCTTCAGCAATCCATTCGATTCCTTCTGCTGTTTTGATAAGTCGCAAGGAATGATCTTTGAAATATAGCTCTTGTTCGGTTTGTTGTGGGGTGTGCATAAAATCAACTTTCTGTTTAGGACACTAATAGCATTGCATGAGGCGCTTAAAACCCTTACTAGGAAATGATTTGAGTAAAATGTGAATTTGATGTGATTGATGTGAATTTGTAGCGAAATTGAGCTTTGACTTAGATGAGTTTTGTGGAATGATGTGAGTTAGTAGCCAAATTAAATAAAAAATTGTCTTAAGAAAAATTTAAGATTTAGAGCAGGTGTATGGGCGTTCGGGGATCTCAATCAGGTATTCAAAAAGCGGTAGCAGCTCGGATTTCCAAAGGTTGGACACAACAAGAATTGCAAAAGGCGGCAAAAGTTGGTAATCAGGCAGTTTCAAAGTTTTTTAACGGCAAGTCTGTTGCTCTTTCGACTGTTAAGCACATTTACTCAGCACTTGATCTGATACTGGAAGAGGCGGATCTGGAATCTGAGACAAGTCAGGTGGATGGGAATAATAATCTCAATGGCTTGGTGCGAGAGGTGCGGGAAAAAATCACAGCTCGAATTATTGAGCGATGTGGCACAATGCGCGTGCTGGACATGACTCAATCGATTGGGTTAAATGATATCTACACCAGCGTCAATATTCTGGAGAAAATCACCGGACGCAGAGGCATCGGAATTGATAAATTGATGCAAGGCTTTGACCCAGAACAAGAAAACTTTGACCGTGTAGGATTTGGGGAAATTTCTGAAGAGCGAGTACCCGGAATAGAAGCAGTCAAGCGCTACTCTAAGCTGATGGTTTTAGGTAAACCAGGAGCGGGTAAAACTACTTTTTTGAAATATCTGGCCATTCAGTGCATTGGTGGAGAATTTCTAGGGGATCGAGTGCCGATTTTTATCACCCTAAAGGATTTTGCTGAAACTGATACTCAGCCAGGATTAATTGAATTCATCAACCAGAGATTCGCTGAGAGTGGGGTGACAGAAAGTCAAACTGCTGATTTGCTAAAGCAAGGGAGGGTATTTCTTTTGCTCGATGGCTTGGATGAAGTCAGAGAAGAGGATGCCAGCCGAGTCATCAAGCAAATTGAGAGGTTTTCAGAACGCTATTCCATAAATCATTTTGCAATGACCTGCCGGATAGCGGCACGAGAGCATACATTTCAACCATTCAAAGAAGTGGAAGTTGCAGATTTTAATAATGAGCAAATAAAGACATTTGTTGGCAAATGGTTTCAGATAAAACAATTAAGTTTGGTTAATCGATTTATGACAGAATTAGAGGAAAATGAGTCAATTAAAGAATTGGCAACTAATCCTTTACTACTAACCTTGCTATGTTTAGAGTTTGAAGATTCAGGTGATTTTCCAAAGAACCGTTCTGAATTATATGAAAGAGCAACTCATACTCTACTGAGAAAATGGGATAGTAAGCGTGGAATTAAGCGAGATCAGGTTTATAAAAACCTATTTGCCAGCCGAAAAGAAGATTTGCTTAGTCAACTTGCATTGAGTACCTTTGAACGTAAAGAATACTTTTTCAAGCAGAGAGATGCTGAGCGGTATATTACTGATTACATTCGCAATTTACCAGATGCCAAAACCGATCCTGAAGCTTTGCAACTAGATAGTGAAGCAGTGCTGAAATCCATTGAAGCACAACATGGCTTACTGGTAGAACGAGCAAGAGGCATTTATTCTTTTTCTCATCTCACATTTCAAGAATATTTCACAGCCAGAAAGATTTTCACCAGTTGTAATCCGGATTCATTAGATGACAAAGCTTTGCAAAGTTTGGCCTGCCACATTACCGAACATCGTTGGCGGGAAGTCTTTTCGCTCACCCTAGAAATGTTACCAAATGCAGAGAGTCTCTTACTGTTAATGAAACAGCAGGTCGATACAATTTTAGCAGAGGATGAGAAGTTGCAGAAGTTCTTAAGGTGGGTAAATCAGAAATCTTTAGCTGTTGATAAATGCTACGAGCAAACTGCTGTTAGAGTTTTTTATTTTTGTCTTGAGTATATTTATAATTTTAATATTTTTTCAATAGATGATTTTATTGAATTAGCTGATTATTTTAATATTCACAGTTTTAATGATTATTGGTATTGCTCTGGAGATAAGGGTTTAAAGGGTTTAATCGATCTCAAGTGCTATGAGTTACTTTATTACGAAAATATTTCTAAGTTCATTCCCAATAGTGCCCTTGCTGATAGAATTGAAAATGTTCTGGATGACAAAATTGAACCTCATCTGAAACAATCATTACAAAAACTTAGAAATGAGTTAGCCGATTCAAATCAAGATCAAGAAAAATTTCAAGAATGGTGGCAATCTAACCGTCAAACTTGGATTAACAAAGTAAAAGTAGAAATGATTAAATACCGAAATATAGCTCATGATTGGCAGTTGAACAGTAAGCAGTTTCAATTACTTGAGCAGTATTACGATGCGAATCTATTGCTAGTAGAATGTCTCAGCAGCGATTGCGTTGCATCCCCTGAAGTACGACAGGAAATAGAAGACACCTTACTATTACCCATCGCTGAAATTGAGAAACGCAAAAACCGCAGATAAGCCCAGATTAATTGCCGGTTATCTGCGGTTTAATCACTTACCTGTGCAACGCTACGGCATCTTCTCCCGAAACACTTCTAACACTGCGTCGTGAATCGCCCCATTACTGACAACGACACCCTGGTTATTCACCATTTTTGTGCTTTCAGAAAAATTTAGGGGAATGCCATACATATCCGTCACCCGCCCACCGGCTTCTTCCACCACAATCGCACCGGCAGCGTGATCCCAAATATTCTCCCGGTAATCTGGCGTCTTCGGTGAGGGCAACCGCAAGTAAAGTGCCGCCATTCCACAGGCTACCGCGCCATACTTTGCCTGAGAATCCATCCGCACAGAGGGGGCAGTAATGCCCGCCGCCTTCGCCACCGCATCTTGCCGCGACTGATCGCTGTGCGCCGCTTCCACACTCTCTACAAAGCGGAAATTACTGACATTGCCGGCACTCATTACTTGAATTGGGCGTAATTCACCGCCGGCAAGTGGCATCATCTGCGCCCCCTCACCGCGCACTGCCACAAATAGCGCCCCGGTTTCGCCGCCTTCCACCGGCAGCGCAGGGCAAGCCAAAACCCCCACTTTTATATCACCGGCTTCCACTAGGGCGATCGCTACTGCATATTGATCTTGACGTAAAAACCCTTTCGTGCCATCAATCGGATCAAGTGTCCAATAACGCGGCGCTACCGTACCATTACCCCGATCAATCCAGTCCAGCACCTGCTCAGGCGTTGCATCAGCAATTAATTCTTTAACATAATCGGTTATTTTTGTTAAATTCTCAGCCATCGCCGGCTCTCGTAGTTGGGCAGCATCCTCCTCACCTACCACCGGATCATCGGGAAACGCCTCAGAGATCGCCTTGCAAATCACCGCCTGAGAGCCATAATCAGCAATCGTCACCGGGCTTTTGTCGCTTTTTTCCATCGCTGCCGGGATTGCAGCGCGGACTTGCTCACACAGTTTCGCCGCCGCAATTGCAGCTTCAATGGCAACTTGTTTCTCTTGTTCGTAAGACATAAAGGATTTTGAGTGGTGTACCAAACGCTATTTAGAAGTAGAGTATGTTGCTCTTTGTCGCAGCAACCACCGGGGACTTAAGTCCCCGGCTAATAGCAAAAGTCCTCTTCAGAGGACTGAAACCGTTTGCCAGTCCACTTTAGTGGACTTTTGCTATTAGCCCGGAAATTTATTTCTGGGCGGGATTTGGGGCTAATCGAGAAGCTCAACAATTTCCCAGTCCACTTTAGTAGACTTTTAGTATTAGCTCGGAAATTTATTTCTGGGCGGGATTTGGGGCTAATCGAGAAGCGCACAAGATGTCAGAACTAACCATCAATAACTCATAATTCGTAACTTTTGCAAAAAAAAACCCGTTTCCTTAAGAAAACGGGTGCATGAACCGGCTTGCCGGCACAATTGCAAATTAAACGCTGCCGGTTAAAACCACCGCCACGACAACACCGAGTATGATCGCACCGGCACCCATAACAAACGACCAGAAACGATGGTAACTATTCACCACCGTGCCGCTTTCACTATTCATCTGAATCAAATCCATCCACGGTGCGACGCCGCGACGAAACCAACCCAAAGTACCCACTTGCCCCCCAATCAGGCTTTTAACTCGTTTCATGCCAAATAGGAAATTCCCAACCGGCCCGAAACGAGACGCATAACGCAAATACATTAACCCAGTCCGATCTTGTAACATCAGATCCGATCCAAACGCATAACCGGCATCCCCGCGCCCGATCAACTCACCGTCTAACTTTGCCGGCACACCCCGCAACGGGCTTGCATAGGGGTTAGACATCAGCGTGAGAACATCCGTTGCCGGTGCCTGCTTATAGCTAGGGAACATCACCAGCGTCTTGATTAAAGTTCCTAGCCCAAACCCAATCAGCGGACAAGCAAGCGCCATCTGTGGCCCGATAGAAGTGATCAGGAAAATGCCGAGTACCAAACCCCCGAAAATCCCAATGACTTCAGCGCTGTAGAGCAACAGATCCAGCACAAAACTACCGTAGAGCCGGCCTTTATTCAAACCGCGACCTTCACCGATGACGCGGCCCATGTCGAATTCAATCTCAATGCCCAACTGTTCTGCGTAGGTACTCAATGCCCGAACCCGCTTACCTGTCAATGGATGAGTAGAATTCAACTCCATCCACCAACCCCACGGGTTAAACATATCCCACAGAAACACCCGACCGATTTTACTCGGATCGGAAGCAATTCGGTAAGCGGTGCCGGTGGAAGAGGCCGCCTTGTGGTCATAAATACCTAGCGCCCGCGTGCCTTCCATCAACCGGCTGGGTTCTTGCGCCCGCTGCCCCTCTTCCAAAATGCCATAGGCAATCTTGACCAAAGCGCGAGACAAGGCGTTCGGGTTGCCGGTGACTTCAGCCGCAAAGTGATCGGCAAAATACTCCCGTGTGCGCGACAAATACAACACCAGATAGGTGCCGGCAACATAAAACACATAAGCCACCATCGCCGCAGTTGCGAAGGCATCTTTCATCTTTTCGCCACCGCTACGCCCCATGCGTCGGGCAAAGATATATATCAGATAAACGATTTGCACCAACGTTGAAGCCAACGTCATCACTGCAAAATCCCAGTGGACAACGTGGCCGAGTTCGTGGGCGTAAACCGTTGCAACTTCGTCATCGTCGAGGTAGGTAAACAACCCCTGACTCACCACTACCCGCGCCGTATTTGGCAAGGAACCGTAAGTAAAGGCGGTGGGGTTTTCGTCGTCGATAATTCCCAAGCGGGGCTGTTTCAGTTGTTTCTCGGCACACACTCGCTGAATCACGGCGGCTGCCTCTGGACTTTGGCTTTCAATGTCTGCCAGAGATACCCAACGCGTGTGATACAGCCAGCTTTGGGTTAAGTCCATCAACCAAGGGGAGAGGAAGAAAACAGCGACGTTGAAAATCAGGGTAAACGCCACTGAGATGATTAAACCCGTGGTGGGCGTTTCGCTGCTGAGGATGAAGAAGACGGCTAAGGCTAAAACCAAAACCATACCCAACAGCAAGGAAATTGTGACGCCAGAGGCGAGGGTGAGATTACCGGCTCCAGACATGGCCAATTTTAGGCCGGCACTCCCTGCCCGACCGGCTTTCTCAACCATACTCGGTTGAGCTTGAGTGCTTGCCGGTTCGCCGGTGATAGATTGTCGGGCTTGCTGTGCCCAGTTTGCCACGTCGGGATTCTCGTTGAACGCTAGCCGGTTGCAGAGTGCCCTCGCTTGTGAGTGCTGGCCGTTGTGCTGATAAGCTTGAACCAGCCACATCTGCGCCCGGAAATAGTCTGGCGATTGAAGATCAGTGCAATTGAAGCAAAATTCTTCGAGGCTTTGAATCGCTTCTGGGTAGCGCCCTTGTTTAAAGGCGTCATGCCCCGCTTTGAGCAATCCAGATTGAGAGGACATAAGTGTTTCTGTGAAGAAGGAGTAGAACGGATTCAGGTCTTAGGTGGGCAAAGATACTGATTGATGCAACTACCTTTAGATAGAGTTTTCTATTCCTTAATAACCTGTAAATTTAATTTCGTCTGCAATTCCTCCACAAAAATTAAGCTGCCGGTGGCAGAAGGCCGCTTGGGAGATTTCTGTACGCGTTGCACTAGGATTGAAAGAGAAGCCAACATTTTGGCGAAACTTTGGCGTTTGATTCAAAACCATGACCACCACTCCGATAGCTTCTCTTCCTCTGACTGCGATCGCTCAGCAGACGCGTCAAGCTGCACGCCAGCTGGCAATTCTCCCCACCGAAGCGAAAAACCAAGCGATTGAAGCGATCGCCCAGGCTTTAGAAGCGGCTGCCGGCGATATTTTGGCAGCGAATGCAGCAGATTGCGAAGCCGCAGAGGCTGCCGGTATTGCCAAACCACTTTATAGCCGGCTGAAATTGGACGAGACGAAGCTCAAAGGTGCGATCGCCGGTGTGCGAGATGTGGGTAAATTGCCTGATCCAGTCGGTGCAATTCAAATTCACCGGCAACTCGATGAAGGGTTAATTCTCAAACGCATTACTTGTCCTTTGGGAGTGCTTGGTGTGATTTTTGAAGCGCGTCCCGATGCATTAATTCAAATTACGGCCTTAGCAATTAAATCTGGCAACGGTGTCATCCTCAAAGGTGGACAGGAAGCGGTGCGCTCTTGTCAAGCATTAGTGAAAGCAATTCACCAAGGTTTATCGACAACGGCAGTTAAACCAGAAGCGGTGCAATTGCTGACAACGAGAGAAGAAATTCAAGCCCTACTGAAGCTAGATGAGTATGTGGATCTAATTATTCCCAGAGGCTCTAATTCTTTTGTGAGATTTGTGCAGGAAAATACTCGCATTCCGGTACTCGGTCATGCTGATGGAATTTGTCACCTTTATGTAGATAAATCCGCAGATATTCAGAAAGCTGTAACAATTGCAGTGGATGCAAAAACTCATTATCCGGCTGCTTGTAATGCGATTGAAACTTTGTTAGTTCACAAAAAAATTGCTCCTCAATTTTTGCCGGCAGTTGCCGAGGCGTTGCAAAAACAGAATGTGGAATTACGGGGAGATGATAGCAGCCGCGAGTTTGTCAATATTGTGCCGGCAACGGAAACAGACTGGTCAACTGAATACAGCGATTTAATTTTATCGATTAAAGTTGTAGATTCTTTGGCAGAAGCAATTGACCACATCAATACTTATGGCTCAAAACACACGGACGCCATCGCCACTGAAGATGCAGACGCTGCTGATACATTTTTAAATCAAGTAGATGCTGCCGGCGTTTTTCACAACTGTTCAACACGCTTTGCCGATGGTTTCCGTTACGGTTTCGGTGCAGAAGTTGGAATTAGCACCCAACAAATGCCGCCTCGCGGGCCGGTAGGTTTAGAAGGGCTGATAACCTATAAATATAAAGTTGCCGGTGACGGGCATATTGCGGCCACTTATTCAGGCAAAGATGCGAAACCTTTTACTCACAAAGATTTAGAGTAAAAATAAAACCGCAAAGGCTGCCGGCTATAAAGATATCTAGTTTCTATAGCCGGCATTTTGTAAACTCTAGAAAACAGGTTGTGACGAGCTGTGATGAGGTGGACAATGAGCAACATCTGTGTTTAGCTCAATTGTATAAAGACGGCCAAAAGCTACTACAAAGTTTGGTTAACACTACTTTTGAATAAATCCATGCAGTGGTTTAAATTGGCTTTACAACTTCGCGGTTCAGTTGCACCTACGGTATTTCCTCGCGTCGTCTTGTGCGGTGTATTTGGATTTTTAGTCTCTTTGATTTATTATTATGGTGCGCCTGTATCATGGGATATTTTTGGCAGCGTAGTCACGAATGTTGTATTCAATTTAGTCTTAGGTTTATTATTAGTATTTCGCACCAACACAGCTTATGAGCGATTTTGGGAAGGTCGAAAGATTTGGGGAGTTATCGTTATTAATGCTCGAAATTTAGCTCGTCAAATTTGGGTTGGGGTTTCTGAAGTTGAACCGGCAGACAGAGAAAATAAAGCGTCTGTTTTAAAGCTGTTGGTGGCTTTTGCGATTGCGACTAAGTTGCATTTGCGAAAAGAGCCGGTGGACAGCGAGTTAGAAGCGCGAATTAATCCAGCTCAAACGCTTAAACTTAAAAAAGTCAAAAATCCCCCGTTAGAAGTGGCGCTTTGGATTGGAAATTATTTGCAGCAACAGCAAAATCGCGGTTGCTTAACAAGCAATCAGTTAAGGGCGATGAATAAATTGCTAGATAGTATGGTAGAAGCCTTAACCGGCTGCGAACGCATTTCCAGAACCCCGATTCCTTTAGCTTATTCAATTTATCTAAAGCGATTGTTGCTGATATACGGCCTGATATTGCCTTTTCAAATTGTCGATAAGACGCAGTGGTACACAGGGTTAATTGTCGCTTTAATCAGTTTTATTTTATTAGGAATTGAAGAAATTGGCAATGAAATTGAAAATCCTTTTGGGTACGATCCCAATGACTTACCGTTAGATGAGATTTGCAACACTATCTCGAATAACATTGAAGATTTGATCGTGCTGGATGCGAATGAACTCTCCTTGGTAGATAATTGGCAGACAACTGCAGTGGAGTAACAAGTTAATGGATTCAATTCAACTCACCGGCATCAAATGTTATGGATATACCGGCTACCTGCCAGAGGAACAAGTTCTCGGTCAATGGTTTGAAGTGGACATCACACTCTGGGTCGATTTGGCAATAGCCGGCAAAAGCGATCACATCGAAGACACCCTCGATTATCGCAGCGTGATTTCCACCATACAACACTTAGTAAAAACCTCTAAATTTGCCTTAATCGAGCGATTAGTTGATGCGATCGCAGAGGCTAGCTTAGAACCGGCACAGGTGCAGCAAGTCCAAGTTCGCTTAAGCAAGCCGGCTGCCCCCATCCCCGACTTTGGCGGTAAAATTACTGTTGAAATTACTCGATCAAAATAGCTTTTCCGATGAAGTCGCGGGTAGACAAATTTTAAGTCCGCCACGCCGACTTCGTTTGTTTAGCTAGGGTTCAACCGCCTCTATATTTGCTTCCTGTTTTAAGCATTCAGTAAAACAATGGCAAGACCTGCAAAAGCAAGTCCTAACATTTGAGTTCTGCTCAAGATTTCGTGAAAATAGAAAGTTCCCACTAAAACAGTTCCAATGACAATGGTCAGATTCACTAATGAGCCGGCAACACCGAGTTTTACTTGCTTATTCAGAAAGCCAAAAAACAGGTAGGTACTTGGGGAAAGCAGGCAAACAATCGCAATACTTTTCAAGTCGCCGGTCTTTCCCCAATTTGCGCTTAAAGAATCGCACAGAGTAAAGAGACCACCACACAGCAAGACTAAAACCCAGATATATAGTTTTGGCATCAAAGGCACCGAATAACATCAACTAACTGGCATTGAACGAACATCCCTTAAATACAATACATTTTTACAGGGAGAAATCCATTGAGTTTTTCAGCAATTTATCTAGAACGGGTATTTTACAAAAGATATGCATTAAAATTTTGATCGTTAAATACTTGGTTCACGACCAACAGTAACCGAGTTTACCGGCTTATTTCTAATCCTGGAAACCAGGTCGGCTTCTTCTATTACCTTTCCATCCAGCTAATGCAATTGTGCATCTGTTGACGCATCGCCTCTTTATCTGCATGAAAACGGCGACCATGACCGGGAAGCACCCATTCAAACTCATACTCAGCCAGCCGGCGCATTGACTGAAGCAATTCTGGCCACGAGTACCAACAAACATCTCGGAAAGCAACTAGATGGTTGCGAGTTTCAGACCAAGCAAGATGATCGCCGGTAAAGAGAAACTTGTTTTTGTATAGTAAAACTGTGTGACCTTTCGTGTGACCTGGAACGGGAATTATTAACAAATCAGGTGCTAATTCTACCGGCTCAAATCCAGTGAGTTGAATTTCCACATCACGAGTGCCGGCATTGATTTCATCTTTATGCAAGATTCGCTCACACCCAAAATGCTGCTGAAACTTCTGATGATCTGCCACATCATCTCGGTGAGTAAGATACAAATAGCGAATCCCTCCCATTGCTTCTATCCGCTTGACTAAGGGCGGGGCAAAACGAGGAGAATCGACCAAAATATTACCTTCCGGTCGCACAATTAAGTAGCTTGCAGCCCCATAAGAGTCTTCTGAATGGTAGCCGCAATGGTAGACATTTTCTGTGATTGGGATGGGAAAACTTTGCTGTGCGTCTTTGATATCTTTTGGCTTTTCAACTGTGCCAATCGAAGCGGTCGGACAAGCCAAAAGCGCTTGCATCGCTCTCAATCTTTCGGCTTCGTCTGTGGGTTGGTGATAAACTGCTGACTGATCGCCGGCGCTGCGAAATACCTCTGGAGTCATCCACCGGCACGTATCGCAATCAATGCAGGTACTATCCACATAAAAGTCACCAGCGATATTTTCAGGCCGGCGCTGTTGGAGAGTTGCCATTTTTAAACCTCTTGAATATGCTTTTGTTGTGATTGGCTAAGAAAGTCCGTATTGTCTCTAGGACTTTACGGACTGTCGAGTAGTCTCTATTACTATTGTGGCAAGTAAATATTGATGTTGTGTATTTGCGGTTGAGTTAAGCACAACCGAAAGTCAAAGATAATAATTATAAAGCTTATCTATCAACACCTATCAAAGCAGCCGATCTCATCGTCTTAAAGACATTTGTAGTCGCCAGCTCAAAAATTTGTTTACCCCACCGGCACTCCATCCCAAGCCGGCCCACTTTGCTCAAACTCTGCCGGTACTGAACCTAAGCGAGACTCGCAGCGCCGAATATAAAGCGCCGCAACAGTATCTCGTATATTTTTGTTGACAATTTCTTGAAAAGATGCTATTGCTAGCGGAAAGTTTCCCTGCTGCCATGATTGAATGCCCATCTCAAATGCCGGCAGTGACAGGATCTTCGCCTCATCAAGGGGATGAGTTTGTGTACCTAGTACCTCGTAGATATTAATCGCCTGCTGCTTGCCACGCGGTGCAACCCGATCAATCCAGCGTAAATGAAAAAACTCCGGTTGATTTAACTCAGCAATTGCCGCATCACTAACAATCACCTGGCAACCGTAGACTTTTGTCAAATCTTCCAACCGAGATGCCGTATTCACCACATCACCAATCACGGTTGAATCCATGCGAGAATTTGCCCCAAGTGTACCAATCAAACCTGTGCCGGTGTGTACCCCAATTCCAATATTTACCGGCTCTTTTAAATTAAATAAATCCCGGCTAGCATTAAATGCACGCAAGTTTTGCCGCATCATCACCGCCGCATTCAAAGCATCTTGCGCGTGCTGTCCTGGCCGGTCAAAAACCGCCATAATCGCATCGCCCAAAAACTTATCAATAAACCCAAACTGGGATGAAATCGCTTGATTCATCTGCGTAAAAAACGCATTTAACCAGTTAAACGTATCAATTGCTTGCTGGGATTCTGCAATTGCCGTGAAACCGCGAATATCGCAAAAGACAATTGATAATTCTTCCTCTTTCGCATTCCCCAGCTCAATCGATTCCACACCGCGCGGCGCAATACGTTGAAGAAATTGTTCTGGTACAAACAGGCGAAATTTTTCCGTTAGCGCTTGATTTATTTGCCAAGCGGCTGCCATATTTCGCTGAGTTTTTTCCTTCATTTGCTGCCCAATTTGAATTTGCGATTGCCGCATTCGCATCTGGTGTAGATACAAGACACTAGCAATCTTTTTTAGCAGCAAGGTGCTTTTAACCGGCTTGGTAATATAGTCATCGCCCATCATCTCCAATCCTCTCAGACGAGAATCGTCATCATCAAGAGCGGTTAAAAAGATCACCGGCACTGTTTGTAAATTCACATCTTCGCGCAAACGCCGGCACAGCTCAAACCCATCCATATCCGGCATCATTACATCCAGCAAAATCATTGCCGGCAATGATGTCTTGGCGATTTCCAGCGCTTTAGCCCCGGATTCTGCCAAAAGGGTGTCATACCCTTCTGATTGCAGTAATTCTTCTAATAAACATAAATTGTTAGGCTCATCATCAACAAGCAAAATGCAGGGCTGATTATTTGACATAAAATTGAGAAGAAATTGGCATTGCAGGATAGGTGAAAGAATTTAAAACTCTCTCAGGAAACTTTTAAATCCTCAATTATTAATCGTTAATTTAGATGCCCCTGATTCAGTCTGGCCGGCCTCTTGTGCCTTTAAGCCATAATACGGTTTGCTTCGGCTCTATATTAATTTGAGCCGGCAAAAGAACGCACTGTTGAAAACACGCGATCAAAATTAAGCGGCTTGCTTAAATAGCCATCCGCACCGGCTTGAAGACACCGCTCACGATCTCCCGGCATCGCCATTGCCGTCACCGCAATCACCGGCACCCGCTGCCAAAGTGTGTGAGCTTTTAGCTGCTGGATCAGTTCAAACCCATCCACATCTGGAAGCTGAATATCCATCAAAATTAAATCGGGCAGTGAACCGACTGTCGCCAAAGGTGAGTAAATCGCCTCCAACATGGCAGAACCATCACAAATCAGCTCAACCATGTACCCCTCAGACTCCAAAAACTCTGCAATCAAAATTTGGTTAGAAGGTTGATCTTCCACAACCAAAACGCGCTTGAGGGCGACAGCAGTTGCACTTCCACCAAAACTGGGATGTTTGCTAGAACGGCTTAATCTGGCAAGCCGATCATGAGCAACCGGCACCTCCTGGCGCGGTTCCGTCACCGGCAGCCAAACTCGAAACGTACTACCCTCACCGGCAATTGATTGGAACGACACCGTCCCCCCATGCAGTTCCGCCAGCCGCTTTGTTAGCGCTAGTCCCAAACCTGTGCCTTCATGCCGGCGTGTCAAGGAAGAATCTACCTGTTGAAACGGGCGAAACAGCAAGTGCCACTTTTCCTGGGGCACCCCGATCCCAGAATCACTCACCTCCAAACACAGGTACGGCGTCATGGGATTTACCGGACTTCTGTCAGGGCGAACATCTTGCGCCAGTTGAGTGCCGTAAGCTAACCGCCCAGCCAGCTTGATGTGTCCTCCTTCCGGGGTGAATTTAACCGCATTTGACAGTAAGTTAATCACCATCTGCCGCACCCTACGCTCATCGAGCATGACACGATTAAGCCGGTAATCTAATTCCAGCGTCAGTGCTAAGCCCTTGGCTTGGGTGCGGGGTTGAATCATTTTCAAACACTGCCCGCACAGTTCTTGGATTGAAACCGGCTCTAAATCTAGCTCAGCTTTGCCGGCTTCAATTTTAGATAAATCCAAAATATCCGTAATCAATTGCAACAAATGCTGGCCGCTTTTTTCAATCGCCTTGACATGATTAACTTGTCGATCCGTCAAAGGGCCACCAGTTTGCCGGTGCAGCAAATCTGCGAAGCCCAGAATGCTGTTGAGGGGCGTCCGCAGTTCGTGAGACATCGCCGCCAAAAACTCGGATTTTAGCTGGGATGCTCGCTCTAAATCTTTATTAATCTGCTGTAAGTGGGCTTGGGCTTCGGCGCGTTCGATCGCCACACCCAAGGTGCGACAGGCTGCCAGTAGCATATCCTGTTGGGGGGCTTCCTGCAGTTTTTGCAGATTGCGCGATTCTAAGGTGAGCAACCCAATAATTTTGCCGGTGGTGGAGGGAATGGGAAAGATGCCCAGCTGCCCGATACCGGGATGGCGAAATGCCGGCACTGCTTTTGGGTGGTTTTGATAGTCATCCACAAATAAGGGTTTGCCGGTTTCTACAACATCCCAAACCAATCCTTGCCCGTAGGGAATGCCCTGAGCCAGCACCGCTTCCATCTCAGCTACAGCCGGCGCACCATAAGTGGCAATAAATTCAGTGGAAATTTGATTGGTGAGGATGCCGGCGTAACGATCAACCCCGACGCCGTTAATCACTTTCACATCCCCAAAGGCAGCATTCATCGCCTGTACGAGGTAGCTCAGGGCAAAGTGGCCAATTTCCCGCAGTTCCACAGACGCTTGTAGCCGTTCCGTTAAACCGAGTATAAATCTCAGACGCCTGACTTCAGCATTCAAGTTATCTTGGGATCTGCGATAGCCGGTGACATCCCGAAAGGTAAACAGCCGGCCCCCATCGGAAGTCATGGTGGTATAAACCTCCAAGCAGATGCCATTTGCCTGTTCTAGATACAGGGAAACACTCTCGCTTTCTGTTTGTTCAAGGGCTTGCCTGAGCTGTTCTACCTGCTCAGTTGACCAATAGCTTTGTTCTACAACTTGGGCAAAAACGACGTCATAATGAGGCTGCTCTTGAAGCCAATCAGGCGACATCCCCCAAATTTCAGCGAGTTTGCGATTAAACAAAATTAAGCGATCAAATTGGTCAAACAGCGCAATCGCATTATCAACTTGGTTAAGGATGAGTTCTCGCTCCTCCTTTAACCGCTGCAAGCGCCGCTCAATCTGCTCTTGATTCATAAAGTTTTATCAACCAGACGGGGGCTGTATTCAATTCTTAATTTTAATTTACAAAACATAACAACTGCCATGATGCCGCTCTCTTTGCCATTGTGATTTGAGAGCCGGCACTCTGGCAAGCCATTTTTCCCGCTTTCCTATTTGTTTTGTCTAAAAGATTTTCTCATAATCTCGCCCTCACCCTTAAAGCTGTTACGGCTGGGGTTGGGCGCTGGCTAGCTGCCGGTAAAGTTCAGCTTGCTGGATAGCGATCGCCGCTTGAAGTGCGATTTGGTTAAGCAGGCTAATCTCATTCTGCTGCCAGTGTCGGGGTTCGTAACACTGATGAGCGATTAACAACCCCTGCAAATTATCTCCTTGCAGGACAGGAACAACCAAATTGGCTCTGACCTGAAACTGAGCCAATAAATTAATGTGACAGGGCGCTAAAACAGCGTCATAAATATCTTCTATCGCTCTCACCCGCCCTTCTTTGTAATAACGAACATAGTTTTCTTTAAAACAGCAATCTTCTATTTTTACTCCTAAAATGGATGGACAACCTTCTGCCACAGATTCTACAGTTACACGCCCACTCCAATCAAATTCAAAACAATAAAAGATGAGTCGATCAATAGAAAGAAACTGTCTTACTTCTCTAAGAATTTTGTTTAGAACTTCTTCTGAGTTAAAGTTAAAACAGATTTTTTGAACAATGTTTGCCATTAATTGCTCTTGTTTATATTGCTGGCGCAGCGCTTCTTCAATCTGCTTGTATTTAATAATTTGTTGTTCAAGTTCTTGATTCGCCACTTCAAGAGCTTTTGCACGAATCAAAATTTCTTCATCATAGTTTCTATTTTCATTGAATTTTGCTAGTGATATTTGAGTTGCCAATTCCGCACCCTCACTAACCTGCGCGTAAGACAGCAAACCCTCTAAGTTGTTTCCCTCATTTAAAGGCTGCTGTGGTTGCGCCGGCACCCAATTGCTTAACAGTTGAAAAGCGGCTTCTGGAGGCAGCGGTTTGCTAAAAAGATAGCCTTGAGCGCTGTCACAGCCAATCGACTGTAAAAATGCTAACTGTTCTAACGTCTCAACTCCTTCAGCTAATACTTCTAAATTCAAACCTTGTCCGAGAGCGACAACGGCTTTTGCAATTGCGGCATCACTAGGATCTTGGAGGAGATCCCGCACAAACGACTGATCGATTTTGATAGTATGTAGGGGAAAGTATTTGATAGAATTGAGCGAAGAATAACCCGTCCCAAAATCATCCATTGCAATTTTAATTCCCATTTGCCGCAGTTCTTGCAAAACAGCAATGGTGAAATCGATGTCTTGCATCGCAATACTTTCAGTAATTTCTACCTCTAAATAACAAGCATCTACGTTAGTTTCTTGTATAATTTGCTTGATCGTTTTGACTAAACCTTGCTGTTGAAACTGCCGGCCAGAAAGATTGACCGCAATGGGAATCGGTGGCAGCCCTTGTTCGCACCAAGCTTGATGCTGGTTGCACGCACTCCGGATTACCCATTCCCCAATCGAGCAGATCAGTCCTGTTTCTTCTGCTAAGGGAATAAACTGATTGGGTGGCACCAATCCCATCTGCGGGTGCTGCCAACGAATCAGCGCCTCTAAGCTGACAATTTCGCCTGTATTGATATCTACTTGAGGTTGGTAATGCAGCAGCAACTCGTCTCTTGCCAACGCCTTACGCAAATCGGCTTCCAGCTCCAATTTTTCTAGCGCTTTAGTGTTCATATCAGGCAAGTAAAACTGGTAGTTATTTCTCCCCTGCTGCTTAGCCCGATACATGGCAGTATCTGCATTTTTCAGCAACGTTTCTGCATCTTCGCCATCATAGGGAGCTAAGGAAATTCCTAAACTTGCACTGATATAAAGTTCCTGAGCTTCGATAAAAAACGGAGTGCTCAGAGCATCCAAAATTCTCCGAGAAATTCTGCTAATGTCTTCCACATAACCAATGTGGGGGAACAAAAGCGTAAATTCATCTCCACCCCACCGCGCAACGGCATCGCACTTACGAAGACAACCCCGCAAGCGTTCTGTTACTTGCTGCAATAGCTGATCACCAACTGCATGACCTAAAGTATCGTTAACGGTTTTGAAGCGATCTAAATCTAGAAATGCCACCGCCAGCATTTCTCCTGTTTGATGGGCGTTTGCTAGTGCCAGGGAAAGTTGTTCGTCAAATAGCAGCCGGTTGGGAAGCTTTGTGAGCCGATCATGGGATGCTTGATGGCGCAGCATAGATTCTACGCGCTTTTGCATCAGCGCCATATACAGGTGAATCCCAATCGACTGTGCCAGCTTGATTTCATCGGAAGTCCATTCTGGACTTTGCTCTGTTTTGAGTTCGCGCCAAGCTTCAAATGATTTGCGCGGGTGCAGGTTCCGTTCATCACGGTTGTAGCGCCCTGCCCACAAAATTTCAGTATCATAAGCGTTACGAAAAATACTCAGGCACCCCACACATTGGTGCCGGTACTGGAGTGGGATGATCAAGATTGAGCGAATTGGCGTGGATTGAAAGGCAAACGCTAGGGACTGCCCTTGAATGTCGCCACAGAAGTCGGTGATGATCTGGGGGGAGGGCACTCCACTGCTGCTGAAGGTGGGGCTGCTTTGAGTGTTGATATCGAGTGCAATCAGTGATTTTCCTGCTTGTTGCCAAGCGAGGGCAATTTCTTCATGAGTTGAACTATGGGTTGCCGGCGTTTCCTGCCAACCGATCAGTTCTTTCCAGACGGTTGTTTCTTCAATAAACGGCACCGTCGGCTGTTCGCCATAAGTATAGATTTGTGATGGCTGCGATGCCGGTTCCACAACAATATGTAGCCGCCCGCCAGAACCTTGCAGTGCTTTAACTGTTTCTTCTAGAACCATTTGCCGGATTTCAGCCTGATTAAGGGGGCAGTGGAGGAGGCTGCTTACTCGATTAATCATGGCTTCGTGGTGTGCCTGCTGCTGCACTTGAATGACCAAGTTAGACTGAGCAATGGCAATGGATATCTGATCTACTAAAAGTTGTACAATTTGCAACTCTCGCTCTGAGAAGCGGCGCGGTTGGGTGTGGTGGATGGCAAGCAGTCCCCAAAGCCGGTTTTGATAGACAATCGGCACGGTTAAAGACGCGAGCACTCCCATTGCCAAAAGATATTGAACGTGGCACTCGTCAACCGGCGCGTAGCGGATGTCTTCAACGCTCAGATTTTCTCCGGTTTCTGCACAATCCAACTGATTAAAGGTTTTCCGCTGAGCGGTCACATCAATAATCACTCGCTGACGTGTTTTAAGAAACATTTCCCTGGCTTGCGGCGGGATATCATCGGCAGGAAAATGCAGGCCCAGCAGTGAGGGTAAGCGCTGCTCTTGGATACTTTCGGCAATGACTGCCCCACTGTCATCTGCATCAAATTTATAGATATTGACTCGGTCTACTTCTAAGTAGGAGCCGATTTCTTGCACGGCTGTGTTCAAAATCTCTGGCAATTCTAGTGATTGCCGGATGCGATTGGTGATTTGATGAAGCAGATTTTCTTGGCCTAGTATCATTTGTAACCTTTTAACGGGTATTTGTAAAAAAAACCTTTGAACCGGCAGTGTACAGAAATGAACGATGAGGCTGAGCGCGAATCTGCTGCTATGTTGACTTTGCCCATAGGGTGCTGAGGGGCGCTGCCGGTCTGGGTTTGAGTCGCCAACCACCAAACTTGGAAGCAGCCTAATACTTTAGAGATATGGTTTATTTTCTTTGAGAGCATTTTTAGCAATAAAAATCATTCTTAAAAAAGTTGACTTTTTGTACATTATTACTTGTGATTTCATTAGTCGCTACTTTTTGCCCACATTTCTCTCGAAAGAGCGAAAAAATATTAAGTCGAAGTGTAATGCTGAATACTTAGAACCCTAGAGTGTTCTAAATGTAACACCAGCAACCATAGATGGGACGCTGGAATTGAAGGAATTGCGAAGGCACTTGCTCTAGAAAAAAAGCTGTAGATGACTTTAAAGTTTATTTAAACGACTTAACAAAGGCTAACCGGCAATGGTTCTGACTTGTGTGCCGGGTGAACAATAGCCTGAATTGAGATGGGCTTGCCCTGCGCCTTAAAACTGACGCACTTGAGTTGAAACGGGACTTTTGATATAAAATTCTATCATTAAGTCTGATAGCCACCGGCCCGAAGCAATTTAGATGCCGGTGAGAAGACACGATCAGCTTAATAAAGCCTGAAAGCCGATTCAGTGCTTAAAAGCAGTTTAGAGAGGATTGAACACAATGGCATTTACGCTTCCTGAGTTACCGTATCCCGCCGATGCCTTAGAATCAGGCCATATGTCGGCACAAACTTTTTCCTTCCACCACGACAAGCATCACGCAGCTTACGTGAATAACCTCAACAAACAAATCGAGGGGACGGAACTCGCGGACAAATCTCTTGAAGAAATCATTACCGCAACCTCTAAAGATTCCAGCAAAGCCGGCATCTTCAACAACGCCGCCCAAGTTTGGAACCACACCTTCTTCTGGCATTGCATGAAACCAGGTGGAGGCGGTCAGCCCTCCGGCGCACTTGCCGATAAAATCAACTCAGACCTCGGCGGCTACGACAAATTCAAAGAAGAGTTCAAAACCGCTGCCACCACCCAATTTGGTAGCGGTTGGGCTTGGCTGGTTTTAGATAACGGCACTCTGAAAGTCACCAAGACTGGCAACGCAGAAAACCCCCTTGCAAACGGGCAAACAGCGCTGCTGACTCTGGATGTGTGGGAACACGCCTATTATCTCGATTTCCAAAACCGCCGGCCTGACTTTATTCAAAACTTCCTCGATCACCTAGTTAACTGGGATTTCGTCGCCGAAAACTTGGCTAAAGCTTCCTAAGCAAGTTATTTACTGACTTGAGAAACCCGGTTTAAAACAGCCGGGTTTTTATCGGTTTAGTTGAGATAGGCCGATGGGTTTAAGGCTGCCGGTTAAATACTTTCCTTAAAATCACTACATCCTCATACAAAAAAGTATTTAAAATCAAAATTAAAGGCAATAGGATTCTGGCCATTTATCTGGAAAAATGAGCAGAGTGCCGGCAATTATGTTGCTTACCTAAAAGAATAAAAATTGCGTTATTTTTGAGTAAAACCGTTATTTTCTTGTTAATTTATTAAAGATAACTATTTCTCCTCAATCGGCTGTATTTTTGAGTTAATCCAACAGATACAATCGTGAGAAACACTTCCTTAATTAAGTGATCAAGGCCAAGCCTCTAGAGTGAAGCCAGCCGGCGCTAACATTACTCCTTTTTCTAGATTCCTTCAAGGTCAGATAAGCACATAAAATTTTATCTGTCAATAAGCAAGCCTTAAACAATGAATAGCAAAGAACTGGCCCAGTACATTGAAGCCACCGACAGCATTTCTAAACCCTGGCTGTTGGTACAGTTGCGCTTAAAAAAATTGCAAGAGAGCAAAGACACCCTTTCGGCTGAAGATTATGCCAAAGAGCTAGCCGATATTCACCAGGACTTGATGAAATTAGGGGAGTGGTGGGTTGGCATCGAAGACGAAGCTTTCGGAATGTAAAGGCAGTTTCTCACAGAGGGCAGCGCATAGCAAAATTTAGTAGAGGCACTTAGCAATTTTAAATAAAGAATAAATACAAACCTCCCAAATACTTCCACCTTGCCAAACGCTTTTAGCCCCCAGCTATTTTTCATGCCCACACCCACTCAAAATCATGACCACAACCCAGACAACTAGAGACGAAATCAACCTCAGTGATCCGCAATACTACTTCAGCCGCGAACTAAGCTGGCTGGAGTTTAACAACCGAGTCTTGCGTGAAGCCCTTGATCCCCGGACGCCACTACTAGAACGCCTGAAGTTTTTGGCTATCTTCAGCGCTAACTTAGACGAGTTCTTTATGGTTCGCGTCGCCGCCTTGAAACAGCAGGTAGAAGCGAAAGTTAGTAAATTATCTGCCGACGGGCGTTCGCCGCAAGATCAACTAGATGTGATTTGCCAGCGACTCCGCCCGATGGTGACGGAACAGCACCAGCATTTTGAGCGGGAAATCCGACCGATTTTAGCAAACCACAACATACACATCTTGGAATATGTAGACTTAAACCAAGAGGAACGACTGTATCTGCAACGGTATTTTGAGGAGCAAATCTTTCCCGTCCTAACGCCCTTAGCAGTCGATCCGGGTCATCCATTTCCCTATATCTCTAACCTCAGCCTGAACCTAGCAGTTGTGGTAAAAGATCCGGACAGTGAGGAAGAATTTTTTGCCAGAGTCAAAGTGCCTAAAGTTTTGCCCCGGTTTGTCTCTTTGCCGGCAGCCGAAAGAAGCAGCGAAACTGCTTTTCTGTTTATCTCGCTTGAGCAGGTAATTGCTCATAATTTAGAATTCCTGTTTCCCGGCATGAACATTCAGGAATATCACCCGTTCCGAATTACCCGCAATGCGGATTTGGAAGTGGAAGAAGACGAGGCGGATGACTTGCTGCTGGCAATTGAGCAGGAATTGCGGAAACGCCGGTTTGGTGGATCGGTTGTGCGGATGGAAATTCAAGCCGCCATGCCGATACCCGTGCAGCAAATGCTCAGAGAGGAGCTTTCTCTGGCGGAAAGTGATGTTTACGAAGTCGAGGGTTTGCTGAGTTTAGGGGATTTGATGTCCTTTATGGCATTGCCCCTGCCGGAACTTAAAGATCCCCCGTGGACGCCGGTGGTTCCGCCTCGGTTCCGCCGGCTGAGTGAACCCCATGTGGAACACTCGAAAGTAGATAGCGACGAGGGAGAAGATATATTCGCACTCATCCGCCAGCGAGATTGGCTGCTGCATCACCCGTATCAATCGTTTGCCGCAACGGTGCAGCGCTTTATCACGCAAGCTGCCCACGATCCAGCGGTGTTGGCAATTAAAATGACACTTTACCGCACCTCTGGAGATTCCCCCATCGTCAACGCCTTGATCGCAGCGGCGGAAAATGGCAAACAGGTGGCGGCTTTAGTGGAACTGAAAGCCCGGTTTGATGAAGAAAATAATATCCACTGGGCGCGGAAGCTAGAAAAAGCCGGCGTTCATGTGGTTTATGGTTTGGTGGGGCTAAAAACTCACACCAAAGTTGCGATGGTGGTGCGGCGAGAGGAAGATCGGATGCGCCGGTATGTCCACATCGGCACCGGCAACTATAATCCGAAAACCGCCCGGATTTATACAGATTTAGGACTGTTAAGCTGCCGGGAAGAGTTGGGTGCAGATTTAACAGATTTGTTTAACTACTTAACCGGCTACTCGCGGCAGCGATCATACCGCAAACTTCTCGTCGCGCCGGTGAATATGCGCGAACGTATGATTTCACTGATCCGGCGTGAGATCGACCACTGCCGCAACGGTCACACGGGCCGGATTGTGGCCAAAATGAATTCCCTCGTAGACCCACAAATTATTGCGGCACTTTACGAAGCCTCTGGTGCCGGCGTACAGATCGATCTGATTGTGCGTGGGATGTGCAGCCTGCGTCCCGGACTGCCTGGGGTGAGCGAGAATATCCGCGTCATCAGCATTATCGGTCGCTTTTTAGAACACTCCCGAATTTATTACTTCCACAACCGAGGTCAAGAAGAAGTTTACACCGGCAGCGCCGATTGGATGCCTCGCAACCTCAACCGGCGCGTTGAAGCGATCGTGCCGGTGGAAGAACCCGAAATTGTTAAAGACCTGGAAGAAATTTTGGGAGTCATGCTAGCAGATAACCGCCAAGCTTGGGAGTTACAGTCTGATGGCAGCTACATTCAGCGTCGTCCAGCAGAGGAAGGCAACGAGCAATCCGCCCAGAAAATCCTGATGGAAATTGCGATGCAGTAGTCATTTGTCATAAGTGGGCAGTCATGAAACATAGATCCTTGACAAAGGACAATTGACAGCGAACAAAAAACAGCACACAGCAGATAGATGACCAAAGTGATTGGTTTGATCAGCGGCACCTCAGTAGATGGCATTGATGCCGCTTTAGTCGATATCACCGGCACTGAATTCGATTTAAAAATTCAGCTACTGGCGGCAGATACCTATCCTTATCCCGCCCAACTCCGAGCGCAAATTCTGGCCATCTGTGCCGGCGCGGCAATTTCAATGGCAGAACTGGCAGAACTTGATGATGCAATTGCTCAGCAATTTGCTTTGGCAGCCACCGCCGTTGCCGCCGGCACCCCAACTGATTTGATTGGTTCTCACGGCCAAACAGTCTATCATCGTCCACCTCAGCCAGATCCGGGCACAAATGATTCTTCTCTACCGTTGGGCTACAGCCTGCAACTCGGACGGGGTGCTGCGATCGCCCATTTAACCGGCATTCCCACAGTCAATAACTTTCGTGCTGCTGATATTGCTGCCGGGGGCCAGGGTGCGCCCTTGGTATCCAAAATCGATCTGTGTTTGCTCACCCATCCCACCCGCAGCCACTGCATTCAAAACCTTGGTGGCATTGGCAATGTCACCTATTTACCCTCAGCCGGCTCCAAGATGCAAAAGCCGGTGGGATGGGACACCGGCCCAGGTAACGTCCTGCTGGATCTGGCTGTGCAACAGCTCACAAATGGCGCTCAAACTTACGACAAAGACGGTGCTTTAGCCGCCGCCGGCACCCCTTGTCTGAGTTTGGTTGAGCAGTGGTTGCAGCACCCATTTTTTCACCAGCCACCGCCCAAATCCACAGGCCGGGAACTGTTTGGCCCAGACTACCTTCAAGGCTGTCTTAGTGAGGCTGAAGCTTATTCCCTCACACCAGCTGACTTACTAGCCACGCTAACTGAACTCACGGTTGCTTCGATTGCTCACAGCTACCGGACTTTTTTACCCCAAATGCCGGATCAAGTCTTCTTGTGCGGCGGCGGTAGCCGAAATCTATACTTAAGAAGCCGGCTGCAAGCCCAACTTCAGTCTGTGCCGGTGTTAACAACTGATGAAGCCGGTTTAAATGCTGATTTCAAAGAAGCGATTGCTTTTGCTGTGCTAGCTTATTGGCGTCAGAGGGGCATTCCCGGTAATCTCCCACTGGTGACAGGTGCGTGCAAGCCGATGCTCCTCGGTGATATTCATTTCCCATATTCTTTGCCTGAACCGGGCGAAGAGTAGGAATAATTTTTTCAGGCACGATCACGAAGGAAGAAGAGAATTTATTCACAGGAGTTGTGAGCAATTAACAGGATTTCTTTGTTGCCGGCGAAAGGCAATAAGATACCAGACAAGGCCATTACGGCAGCAATTAGTTCAACCAAGGAATCATGCCGTGAGTCACACGTTTTTAATGCAATCAGGTCGGTGGATGTTAGAGGGCAACTGGCTAGAGCGCAATGGAATGCCGATGCCTGTCAAAGGTAGAACTTTAGTTGCCTGGAATCAAGACAATTGGTTCACGATGGTCACAAAGCTAATATTTCCAGGCAGCGAGCGGGGTGAAATTACGTTTCAGTACCGAGGACACCTTGACGGAGGCGAGCGTCAATATACTTTTGTACTCCAGCACAGCGAACTTGGCCGAGTAGAGGGTGAAGGCTGGATCGCCCCGGAATCGATTGTGCAACGCTACTGGGTACTCGGTGATCGGCAGCGCCGCAGTGGTTTTGAAACGTTGCACCGCATGGATGTTAATAAGTATTATCACTCTAGTGGGATCATGGCCGGCCACTCTCTCATTAGTACGATGGAAGCAACCTATGAGCGTCAAATAGACTAGCCGGTTTAGGCGTTCAAGTGGCAAGTGACAAGTCATTCTTCTCGTCACTTGTCGTTTTTTATTGGCTTTTTCTCACGCTAGCTCTGTGAAATTTACTGATTACCAAAAAGCTAGAATTCGACTTTCGGGGAAATCAGCTTATTGAGAGTTGCAAGTAAAATTTTTAAACAAAATGTATAGCAAATCTCTATTGTTTGGAATCTCTAAAAGTTCATTTTTTATAAAAAATAGGGATTTTTATCTCATGATCTATACAAAACATATAAAAAGTATTAAATACTGTTAAATTTTTAGAATTTTATTAGTTTTAAATTTGAACAAAAAAGTTTAAAACTCTGATTCTTATTCTTTTTGGGCAAATTTTAACAACGTGAGATGCATTGAAGAATAAAAAATCCAGCACGTCTTTTGCAAATAGCAAGTAGTTGTTATTCTTATAATTCCCTCGTTGATGGCCGCTACTGGAAAATTAAGTATGGCTATATGCATATTTATTGATGATTGTCAAACAGTAAATTTGATGTTTCTAATACTTTTTGTGCAAGACTCTGTAGACCATCCTTTGTAGCGTGTCCGAAAGCGCAACCACCTTTTTCGAGGGAGGTTTTCAAGGCAGAAGCCGCGCAAAGGGTTAGCATAAGTTGAAAAACTGGCAGCGCAAATACCTATGAACTTAACAGCTGGCACAGTCCTTCAAAATGGCCAATATGTCATCAACGCGACTTTGGGCGAAGGTGCGGTAGGCATCACCTATCGGGCCACCCAGACCGATTTAAACTTACCTGTAGCGATTAAAACCCTCAACGAGAGCCTGCGCCATCAAGCGAACTTTGAGCAGTTGCAGAAGCAATTTCAAAGCCTCGCGCGTCGCCTGCAAAAGTGCCAGCACCCGAACATCGTCAGAGTTTTCGATTGTTTCAAACAAGCTGGGTTGTTTTATATGGTCATGGAATATATTCCAGGCCAGACTTTAGCAGAACTCATACAGTTCAGCCAGCCGGTGCCACAAGAGCAAGCACTTGACTATATCCGTCAGATTGGCTCAGCAGTGGGCGTCCTTCATGAACATGGTTTAGTGCATGGGGACATCAAGCCCCAAAACCTGATTCGCTTAGAGGGCAGCAATTGTGTGGTGGTGACTGACTTTAGTATTGCCAATGAGCTGAGTGCCGGCTTTTTTGCGACCGGCTATGGGCCGGCTGAGCGAGACTTTGCTCAATTGCGGCATACCCCAACCACCGATATTTATGGACTCGCGGCCACCCTCTACGGCTTGCTAACCGGCCAACCGCCGGTGGCAGCACAATTGGGCGAGGGTATTCTGTCCACAGATGGGCAACCCGGTAAACCCAACCTCAGTCTGGCCGTTCTTGAGGCGATTCGCTGCGGTTTGGAAACAGAGGTGAGCCGGCGTCCACAAACAGTCGAAACCTGGCTGTCATTTTTACCGGCAGGGAAACACATGAACGAGATAGAGCCGGCAAACCCAGAAGTTCAAGGGGACAGCAGCGAGGAACTCGAAGAACCGGCAACGGTAACAACCCCCAAAACTTCAGATCGGCACTCATCCAATAAACGCTTTGTTAGACTCAGTTTTATCCTAACTGCCGTGCTTGCTGGGCTAGCCGGTGCCGGCTTTGGGTTGTCACTTCGCTTTGGCAATGCCGGCAAGGTGGGATCTGGTCTCTTTAATCCTGAACAGTCCTTTCCCCCGCTCAAAGACTGGCCGGGGACAGACACGCAGGGTTTATCTCCATACGCCCTCGGTAAGAAAAGTTTTTCCGCTCACACCCAAGAAGAAGCGGTGGATTTCTCGCCGGCACAAGACGCTTCAGAGCTTGAAGAAGAACCAGAATGGGCCGCTCCACCTAGCTCGGTTTCCCCAGCTAGTACCTCACCCTCAGAGGCTGGCGCTGCCATTCCCCTACGCCAATCCTGACTAACCATCCCTCCAGGGTCAGAAATTTGTCAGCGCCTCAAGCCTGAATCTAGGGCCAAAGGGTTTCCTCCTCCCCCACTTGCTTTGATCTAGATTCAGACAGCGCCTCAGCCAGCAGGTTATAATTTGTGCGGATAGGCACAGAGATTTTTTTATGAGTGATCCATTAATCCATGCTTTTTTTGTCGGCAGAGCCGTGGCTGAAGCTCTCAACGAAGAGCTGGAGAAATCCGTAACCAACGCGTTTAGTGAACTCGGTAAATTCGATGCTGAGCAACGCGAGCGCTTGCGCCAGTTCACGATCGCAGTCATGGAGCGAGCCAATCAAGCAACGGCAGCGGTTCCCACGCAAGGCACGTCTGGTTCCACGACGAGCCGGTACAGTTCAGCTTCTCTTGATTTGCAAGCAACCATTGATGAGCTGCGAGCAGAAATCGCTCAATTGCGTGTCCAGTTGCAGCGCTATCGCACCGGCTCTCTTTAAAGACAGAGTGCTGAGTACAACGGTTGACTCAGGACTCTGTGACTTTGCGACTTGAGACTATCAATTACCTGAAACCACAAGTTAGGAAGCCTAGTGTCTGTTCTCCCTGATGATCCTGTCACCCCTAAACAGCACCAGAAGCGCTCCGCATTGCCAGCGCATTCCGCCGGTGTTCGTGCCACCTCTACCCAGGGAATAGCTTGGCCTCCAGTTTTGGGCAAGGCTAACAAGGATAAAGCTTACCGCTGGAGCCGCGAAGATTACTCCCACAAACGGCGCTTTGTCGAAATCTGGACGTTTTTTCTGTTGTTTATGTTCACTTTGTGGCGCGATAGCAAAGCTTGGAGTTATCCAGGTGGCATGACGGAACCTAAACGGATTGCCAGACGCCGCGCCCAAGCTATCTGGATTCGCGAGTCGCTCTTGGAGTTGGGGCCAACTTTTATCAAGCTGGGACAGTTATTTTCGACGCGTGCCGATATTATTCCCGGTGAGTATGTTGAAGAACTCACTAAGCTGCAAGATAAGGTGCCGGCTTTTAGTTATGAGAAGGTGGAGCGAATTATTGAGCAAGACTTAGGGAAGCCAATAGCGACGCTCTTCAAAACTTTTGACCCGGTTCCTTTGGCAGCCGCAAGTCTGGGACAGGTACACAAGGCGTACTTGCACTCCGGGGAAGAGGTTGTGGTTAAGGTGCAACGCGCTGGACTACGCCGGCTGTTCGGAATCGATTTAGATATCGCTAAGGGAATTGCTCGTTACTTTCAAAACCATCCAGACTGGGGCAGAGGTAAGGATTGGATGGGAATCTATGACGAGTGCTGCAAGATTCTCTATGAGGAAATCGATTATCTCAGCGAAGGGCGCAACGCGGATACTTTTCGGCGCAACTTCCGCGATGAGAACTGGGTGCAGGTGCCGCGTGTCTATTGGCGCTACACTTCGCCTAGGGTTCTGACTCTGGAATATATGCCAGGGATTAAGATCAGTCACTACGAAGCGCTGGAGGCTGCCGGTTTAGATCGCAAGGAATTGGCAAATCTCGGTGCTAAAGCATACTTGCATCAACTCCTCACTGATGGCTTCTTTCATGCTGACCCCCATCCGGGCAATATTGCGGTTAACCCGGACGGCTCGTTGATCTTTTATGATTTTGGCATGATGGGCCGGGTCAAAAATGATGTCCGGGAAAAGATGATGCAGCTGTTTTTTGGCATTGCCCAAAAAAATGCCAATAAAGTTGTGACTTCTTTGATAGAACTGGAAGCTTTATCCCCGATGGATGACATGGGTCCGGTGCGCCGGTCGATCCAGTATATGCTGGATCACTTTATGGATCAGCCCTTTGAAAATCAGTCGGTGGCAGACATTACTGATGATTTGTACGAGATTGCCTACGATCAGCCTTTCCGCTTTCCGGCTACCTTTACCTTTGTGATGCGGGCTTTTTCCACTTTAGAGGGGGTGGGGAAGGGACTTGACCCAGATTTTAATTTTATGGAGGTTGCAAAGCCTTTTGCAATGCAAATTATGACGAATGGCAATTCCTCAGATCGCAGTAGCTTTCTCGATGAACTGGGGCGTCAAGCAGCTCAGGTGAGTAGCACGGCCTTGGGTTTGCCGGGTCGAATTGACGATACGATTGAAAAGCTAGAGCGGGGGGATCTCCGCATTCGCGTCCGCTCAACTGAAACAGACCGGGCCATCCGCCGGCTGAGCAGTATGCATTTGGCAACGAACTATGCGTTGCTGATCGGTGCTTTCACCTTGTCGGCTACGATTTTATTAGTGAATAATTATGTCTGGTTGGCGCTGGTTGTGGCTCTGGTTGCAACCGTGCTAGCTGTGACTTTGATTCGACTCCTGATGCGGGTTGACCGATTTGATCGGATGTCTTGACGCGCTCTGAACTCTGGCTGAGTGAAAATGGGGCAGTAAGCGTTAGCACAGCCTGTGATTTCTTCACAGACTGCCCGCACAAGTATTTAAGTGAAGGCTTAATCACTCGGTTAGTCTGATTCACTCAGGGGACTGTGGACTCAACACTCAGCAACCAGCACTTATTGCTTAATACTGAATTCATGAAACGCTACTTTGCCGGCCTTACAGACCAGGGACTGCTTCGCTCTGTTAATCAAGATGCCTACTACATCGATCCCAGCGGACGATTTTTTATCGTGGCGGACGGGATGGGCGGTCATGCAGGGGGTCAGGAGGCGAGTCAAATTGCGACTCAGGTGATTCAGAATTATCTGATTGAGCATTGGGATTCGCCTCAGTCTTCAAATGCTCTGTTAGAGGAAGCTTTTCTTAAAGCCAATCAAGCAATTTTGGTAGATCAGCGCAATCATCCAGAACGCTCAGATATGGGGACAACTGCAGTGGTGGCGATTTTTAGAGAGGAAGCGTCACAAACTGCCGGCACCCAGTCGCCGAAAAGTTGGGTGGCTCATGTGGGGGATTCGCGCCTCTACCGGCTGCGCGGTGCCAAGCTAGAGCAAATTACGGAAGATCATACGTGGATCTCGCGCGCGGTGAAAGCTGGGCATATTACTTTGGATCAAGCCCGTAACCACCCTTGGCGTCACGTTCTATCTCAATGCTTAGGCCGGCAGGATTTGCAAGAGATTGATATTCAGCCGATGGAAGTACACCCAGGTGATCGCCTGCTGATGTGCAGCGATGGCTTGACTGAAGAACTTCCTGACAGTGCCATCGGCTCTTACCTTAAGTCTATTCGTGCCTGTGATCAAGCCGCGAAGACGCTGGTGAATGCCGCGAAGGATAAAGGGGGACGCGATAACATTACCGTGGTGATCGTGGCGGTTGAAACGCGAACTTAAGGTAGATCACGGGTTAAAAATTTAAGTGCCGGCGGATACAGCCTAGAACGCTTCACAACTTCTTTTTCTGTTAAGCCGGTCTGACATTTATTACAGAATCCGAATAAATAATCTTTAATACAACTGAAAGAGGGACTTTGGCAAGAGTTCTCTCAAACTTTTATATATCAATGTTTTTGTTAACCTTTTTCCTGATTTAGGGGAGAAGATACATCATTTCTAATTAAACATATAAGCTGGGATAATTAAAGATTTGTTCAGGTTGAGCAATTTTACTCTTTACAATTTGATACAACTACATTACTTTGCCGGGGAACCTTAGGAGGGAGGTTGAGCATCTTCATACCTAAGTTACCTATTTGGACGGATGTGCCCTTTGTCAAACGATTGTTATCTTTTGTAATATAAGTTGAGAGTTGACTGTTTCCGGCAATCCTGAAACCAAGCGGCGATCACTGAAAACGAGTGCATCGATCTGGTCTATCCAGAGTTTGAGAGTCAAAAATCCTACTTCTTCTTAAATCGGAGGACGTTATGAGCCAACCTATTAACCTATCTTTGGAACAACAATTCAGTATTCGTGCTTTTGAAAGCCAAGTTCAGCAAATGAGCCGGCAACAAGCTCAGGACTTTTTGGTAAAACTTTACGAACAAATGATGGTTCGTGAAGCAACTTATCAGAATCTTCTGAAACACCAATGGGGTCTAGAACAGGGTCCCAGCTTTGGTTAAAATCGTTTATGCCATAGTAGGCGACCTCCCTCTCTTGCTTGGTTCCAAGGAGGAAAGAAGCTGGGGATGCTGGGGCGTCAACTTTACCACTCAATAGCTGCTGTGTTGGGTTTCTAACAGAATATTTTTCTAGTTTCTAGCTATCGTTTTGATTTTTCTGAATGCTTTTTATCCTGACTGGTTGCCGGCAACTTGTGACTCAACATCTGATGCGCCACTCAGGTTAATGCGTAGTGTTTGCTCCTGTCGTTTGACTGCTGCTAAAAGCTCAGCATTCTGGAGAATCACGCCCACTTGATTATTAAATATTTGCAAATATTGCTGATCGCTTTGATCAAAACTTGCCTGGAAATAATCAGGCACAACATTCGCCTCAACCGGCGCGTGAGTTGAACGCTCACCCGGTTTAATTTTATTGATTAATTGAGTAACAGCAATCAACTCACCATCGGGATTCCAAACCGGCATACACAGTAAACTGCAAGTGCGGTAGCCGGTTGTGCGATCGGTTTTCTTCGCCATGTCTGAATCCGGGTAATCATATAAATCAAAAGGAATATTTAGCGGCACTCCCATCTCTGCCACTTTGCCGGCATAACCTTGTCCCACAGCCACTCGCAGTTCCTTCATTGAACCATCTCCAAAAGGAATTCTTGTCCATAGCTCATTTGTCTCGCGATCCAGTAACCAAAGCGTGCTGCGATCCGCATTCATCAATTCTTTCGCAGCTTCCATCACCCGCTTGAGGATCGAATCAAGCTCTAAACTGCTTTGAGAAACCGAGCGAGTTGCTGCCATTAGTGCCGCCGCCACCCGCTGCCCTCTCGCCGTTTTATGATAAGAGCGGAAGCTTTCCAAAATCATTTGAATCAGGGGAGCATTTTCTGCAAATCGTTCTTCATCTAATTGAGTAAAACCTTCTGGATCAATTTGTTCAGATAAAGGTGACGTCCGGTTATAAAAACGCTTTAATTTGTTAATTAACTGAATAACTCCAATTAAATTTCCTTGATCATTTAATAGGGGCAATGTCAGCATTGTATAAGTGCGGTAGCCATTTTTAATATCTTGTTCTTTGGCAGTAGTAGAGCGGGGATCATCATAAAAATCGTAGGGAATATTAATGATTTGCTTGCAGGCTGCCACTTCTCCCACAATTCCTTTATCTGCCGGCAACCGAATTTCTAAAGACCGATCCCCTTCCGCTTCAGCAATAATTGACCAAAATTCATTTCGTTCTTCATCTAATAGAAAAATTGTCGTGCGATCCGCACTTAAAGATTTACCCATTTTTAAAGTAATTGAACGCAAAGTTGCGTCAAGAATATCATCAAATCCTTGACCGTCCATGACCTGATTAAGCATCGCTAATGTCTGGCTAACAACATTTTGCGGTTGATTCTCCGCTTGTTGTTTCATCGCAGCGAACTGTTTAGCATTTTGCAAAGCAACTCCCACTTGAGAGTTAAAAATTTGCATATATTTTTGACTGTTTGCATCAAAACTATCCTCAAAACATTCAGGCGCTTCCGGCCAAGTTTCGGGATCATATTCAAGATGCTCACCCGGTTTTCGTTTATTAACTAATTGCGTCACCCCGACTAATTCACCTTCAGGACTCCAAACCGGCATACACAGTAAACTGCAAGTGCGGTATCCTGTTTTTCGATCAGTTTGCTGGGCGGTTTCTGAGTCAGGATGATTGTACAAATCAAAAGCAATATTTAAAGGTTCGCCGGTGGCAGCAACTTTGCCGGCAAATCCTTGTCCCACTCGCACACGCAGTTCCCGCACAGTCCCATCTTCAAAGGTAATTTTTGTCCACAATTCATCTTTTTCGGAGTCTAGCAACCAAAGCGTGCTGCGATCCGCATTCATCAATTTTTTAGCAGCTTCCATCACCCGCGTGATAATTTCTTCCGAATCTAGACTACTTTGAGAAACAGAGCGAGTGGCTTCTGTGAGGGCTTCCGAAGCTTGCAATCTTTGAGTTAACTTATAACAAGACTGGCATCTTTCTAAAATTCGTTGCAGTGCCGGCACATATTCAGCAAATTGCTGTTTATCTGCTTCTGTAAAACCCGTTTCTGCAATTCTTTCGGCAAACAAATCGTTGGGATTATTCGGTTGCTTAAGCTTATTCACTAACTGAACAAAGGCAAAAATATTTTCCTTTTCGTTCAACAAAGGTGAAGTAAATTCATTATAAATGTGGTAAGCAGTTCTCTTATCCTGTTCCTGAGCAACTCCGGAGTACCAATCTTCTGATAAATCAGCAGGAACGCTAACAGCTTGTTTGTAAATCGTGACTCGACCGGCACTCGGATTATTCGCCAAAATTTGTATCTTCGTAGAACTTATACTGGCTGTTCTGGCAATCACTGACCATAATTCATTTTTATCTTTATCAATAAAAAAGATAGCCATGCGGTCAACACTCATTAACTCGCCCAGCTTCAGGATAATAGAACCCAAAATTTCATAAAGAATATCATCAAAATCTTTGCCCTCCATGCCGCTGAGCATCGACATGAGTTTGTGTTCTTGATTAGCAACCAGTTGCTGAAAGCTAGGTTGCAGAATTGCTAGAGCTTTGTTTAGCCAAATCCAGTTAAAAACAGCCCCATAAATGCGGTTATAAGCCTTGAGAGTTCCGCCCTCTTTGACGACTAACCCAGAAAGCCGCAATTCCATCTGTTCAAGACTTTGATCAGCGGCAATTTCACCCCGTTGTAAAATTTGCTGGTAAAGTTTTAGGAGCGGTTCTGTGCGGTCTCCACTTCTGAGCAGCCGGTCGCGAATCGTCTTGAGATGCGGGGGTTCATCTTGCGCTTCCCAGTTCTCAATCAGGCGAGTTTGCACGATTTTTTCTACCCATGCTTCGGAGTTTTTGATCAATTTACCTTCTACATTCTCAAGAATAAGTTTGCAAAGCTTTTGGGTGAGAAATGGTTGGCCGCCGGTCCAGTTTAAGACCGCTTCTAAAACGGCTTCAGGGTCACTAATTTTTCCTTCAAAACCTTGAGCGAGTGGTTGAGCTTCGTAAATTCCAAACCCGTGCAACTCGATAGCGCGACCAATATTAAAGGGAGTGTGGTTTTTATCTTTAATTAAATCTGAGGGACTGGCAACTCCCAACAAGGCAAAGGTCAGCCGGTCATATTCATTACAGGCACGAATAAAGGCAAAAAAGTCATAAGTTCGGAAATTTAAGCTGAGAATGCTATCAATTTCATCGATAAAAATGACAATTTGTTCACTGATAGAATCAAGCAAGACTTGTTCAATAAACTCACTTAAGCACTGCACCGGCGGCAAAAATTCGCGATCGCGCAACCAAGACCTTAAATTAATCTGAAGGTGAAAACTTGTCACCAGGCGTCTCATCAAACCGGCATACCACTGCTGCGGCGTGATATCTTGGCTACCAATTTTCGTCAGATCAATCGCCGCACAGGCAACGCCTTCCGCTTGCAGCCGGTGCATTGTTCGCACCCGCAAGCTAGTTTTCCCCATTTGTCGGGAATTCAGTACATAACAAAACTCCCCTGCTTTTAACCCTTCATAAAGGTCTCGATCAGCTTGCCGCACGACATAAGTCGGGGCATCAAGGGGTAAATGTCCGCCCACTTTGTAGCGATAGTTTGAGTCTGGTTCTTCATCTAACACGGGTTCTGGTTTTTGCGAAAACATAGCGTCCCTGACAATTTAAGATGCAGTTGTAGCGCGGGAATGACCCGCCTATTATCCTTTTTGAGATGCACAAATCCTGACAAAATAGATACAATCGAGGCATTACATAATTGCCGAAATTACCGCAATCCTTGTTGTTTTAATCTTATATTCCCCCAGACTGTATCTTCTACTTTAAACACCGGCATCGGCTGCTGAGTATAATCTACTGCTAAATCAATCCCGCCTGATCGTAAATTCAGATTTTTCTAAGTAGAGATCTCCCCCTGGGAATGGAAAAAGCATTTTATCACCTCTAGCAATAATTCTGAATGGATATTTCCTGATTTTTTAACTTGAGGAAATTTTGTTTAAGCGATCTCGGAAATACTGACGATACAAATCGAAACGTGGCGTTACCTCATTTCCCCGCAACTGTACTAATCCTAAACTGTGTAATTTAAACGCCGGCACGGATTCTAATTCAACGGGTTTGTTTGTTACAACTACTTTAGCGAATGCTTCAGCTAAATTTGGGTGCTGTTGAAGGTTCCATAGGTGCCGGCGCAAATGATCACCATAAATTCCTGCTTCTGTTGGGGCAATTTCTGCCAGTTGCCTTAAGGTGAGTTGCTGCCCAGCAATGTAATAAAGCGCTAAGCGGACTAGATAAGGATGTCCTCCCACAATTGTCATGAGTTGTTTAACCTCGCTTTCCCCCCAATTCAGTCCATGCCGGCACGCCAAGTCAAACACTTGATCCGTGCTAAATTCCGATAATTCAATCGGCAAACCTACATTAAACGGCGATTGATTGATATCAAGCGGAATGTAAACTTCCGTTGAGTGAACAACGACTAATCGCAGTTTTTCCCAAACATAGCCCTCATTCGCGCCATATCCCGCTTCCTCATACCAAGCGCGTAATAACCCAAAAAAATCATCGGCAATTTTGGGATAGTGAAAAACGCGATCAATTTCATCTAAACCCAGCACAAGTGGGCTATCTGTTTCCGGCAATAAACAATCTTCAAAGAAGGCGGTACAGTTATCTTTACTGCCGTAAGTATCACTCCAATAATCATCAACTTGATAAGGCAGCCGGAGCTTTCTGCTAATTTTGGCGCAGAACCATTGTAAAAGTTCTTTGAGGTTGGTAAAAACTGCCGTATCCGCGTGTTGAAAACTTAGGGGAACGGTACGATATCCCTGTTCTTTTGCTTGATAAAGAATTCTCGCCATTAATGACGTTTTGCCCATTTGTCTAGGCGCTTTAATCCGAATTAAACATCCAGGTTGCAAAATTTCTTTATAACATTGCGTTTCACAGGGAACGCGCTCAACGTAAAATGCAGAAGCAAGACGCACTTGACCACTCGGTAATTCAGGTTCGGCAACCGGCGAGGGTGGAGTGTTTGAGCTTAAGGATGGGGAGGTGGAAGTTAAGGAATTGCCGGCACTTTCCCACTCTTCAATTTTCTGCGGTTGCCCCTTTTCAACCCCCTCTGCCAGTTGCTTGAGAACATCACGCACGATCCTCGCAGTGTCTGCCGGCGAAACCCACTCATTCTGCACAGTTCCGTGCAGGTAGCTTTGCAAGTCGTGATTTAGCGACAAATTGGGAGGAAAATTAACCCGAATCGGTAACAGCACCGGCTTGCTATTGTGGCGAGAGTCCCGCAACTGTCGCGCCCGCTGCAACTCTTCAATGACCATTTCACTCACGGCTGCTTGTGGGGACAGTAGCAGCAAAAAACAGTCACACTCTTTGAGTTGTGAGTCAAGCTGAGATAGCCAATCTTCTGCCGGCTGAATAGAACCCGGAGAACTTGCTCCCAAATTCGTAATAAATGCTTTGTGTCCAGCCGCTGAGATCGCTTCACAAAATTGCGCCGCTAAAGACGAATCCGGTTCTTGGCTACGATAACTGATAAAAACTTTTTTAACAAGCTGATTTCCCGACTTTCCTTGTCGCTCAATGGCTCTTTCTAGCGCTCCTTTTACCTTTTTTTTAGTGACTTTTTCTCCTAAAGTATCAGAAAGCTTTTGCCACAATTTATAACCGACATATTTTTCTACATATTCAGGATTAATTGGGTAAATTTCCTCATAGGTTTGTCCTTGCCAAGAGCCGGTAAACACTTCTCTTTCTAGATCGTTAAGGTGCTTGCCGGTGCTGGCATAAATTAAGTTGTCTGCAAATTCTAAGGCTTCTTTACAATCCATATTGCCGGCTGAATTGAAGAAAATATTAATCTAAATTATAGAATTCACGTCATCCCTCAGGCAAGGTAGGGAGCGAGTGAGAGTGGGGTTTTTCCATTTCAGTGTTTTCTGACTCTGTCTAGATCGCACTCCACAAGGTTGCTGAGCCTTGTCGCTTGCCGGTTGTGCCGCGATTCTAAGCCATGCTTCAAAGATACTGCTTATTTAACTCAAACATAGGTTTTTTGGTAATTTTACAAGTTTTTATGAGGTTTTATGAGGTTTTAAGAAGCGAAAGCGCAAGGTAGAAAATTTTCTTGACTAAAATTCTGAGATTTTCTGGTTACAATTTCGTGAAGCCTGAACCATACTAAAAAAGTAGGAAAGCCAGATTCATGAGTTTAAAAATGAAGGAACGCTAAAAAAGATAAATAAGGGTGTGCTAAAGTTAGGCGTTCAGGTTGCTGTTTATTCAGGGTTGTAAAGATGTTTAATCCCACAGACGTACTTATTAAAACTTTCGCAGAAAGCTTGCAAGCCGGCTACCGTAAAACTTACGGAAATATTAAGCCGAAGTATGCAGAAATGCTCGGCTGGGTTGCCAATCTCGCTTTAGAAAACCTTGCCAATAGCAACGCCCTTTATCATAACGTTGAACACACTGTGATCGTCACCTTAGTGGGGCAGGAAATCCTACGGGGCAAGCAGCTTCGGGAAGGAAATGTTTCTTGTGAAGACTGGTTACAGACGATTATTTCTTTATTGTGCCATGATATTGGTTACGTTAAGGGGGTTTGCCGGCAAGATAGAAGCAAAGAAAGATTATTTGCAACCGGCATAGGCGATGAAATGATTTCTCTGCCTCCAAGTTCAACAGATGCCAGTCTCACTCCTTATCATGTAGATCGAGGAAAACTGTTTATCGAGGAGCATTTTTCTGGGCGCGATTTCATTGATGTTCAAGCAATTAAACGTAATATTGAGCTGACACGCTTTCCTGTGCCAAATGATGCAGATCATAAAGATACGGTTGACTTTCCCGGCTTAGTTCGGGCAGCCGATCTCATCGGTCAGTTAAGCGATCCGCGCTATTTAGACAAATTGCCGGCACTCTTTTATGAATTTGAAGAAACCGGCACTAATAAAATCTTGGGTTATCGCCATCCTGGGGACTTGCGTGCCGGCTTTCCTAACTTTTTCTGGAATGTAGTGGATTCTTACATTCAAGAGGGACTGCGTCATTTAGAAGCGACGTATGCCGGCAAACAAATTATTGCCAGCTTAAGAATGAATGTGTTCGTCGTTGAATATGAACTGCTGTTAAATAATCTTCAGTTGTCATTCACCCCACAAGAGACTTTAAGGGGTTTTGGGGAACAAGAAGGCAGACACCGCTTGGGGGAGCCTAGCTTATCCGGTGACAGGCAATTTTCTGATCTGTCACCTAATTATTTATCTATTTGCTAAATAGATGTAGGTTGGGCGAAGTGAAACAGAGGGTTTTAACCCAACGTCTTAAATTCGTGCCGGTGTTGCGCGGCCCAACCCATTTATCGCCTTCTCTTCTTAAATTAATCTAACAAAATAACTGTTTAAACTTTCTGTTTGAAACGTTATATATCAAGTATTGAAAACTGCCATATCTTAGCATTTATTGATCAATTTTACCTTTAACCGGCCTCACCCGCAACAAGAGGAAATTGGAAATAAAGGTTAAAATTGATAAAATTAAAAGGCAAATCCAGTAAAATCAAAAACTCTTTAACCCAACAACACTCTCAACAAATCCAACCTGATAATGGAGAGAGTGCTAATCTAGAAACCAAGGGCTTTGCCCGGTCTTATACTGTCATTTTGCAGAATTATGTCATCACACGACCTGTTAATGTTAGGAATACTGCTGCTACCCGGTTTAGCGCTATCCATCGCGATTATGAGCGCATTTGCCGCCGGCGGTTGAGTCTTGAGTGGGGAGTTGCAACTGTTTTGAGTTCTCAAATCTCAGGACAGTTGCAACTTCCAAAATCTTGACCTCATAACCACCCAAAATTACAAGCCCAACAACTTCCCAGTTTGTTCAGGATTCACCAAAGTATTGGCGCACAAAATACCAGAAGCGGCAACCGCTGGAACGCCAATACCGGGCATCGTGCTGTCTCCCACTCGGTACAAACCGGCAATCGGCGTGTGCAAGCCAGGAAACATCCCCTTGCCAGCCGCAATTGCCGGCCCGTAAGTGCCTTGATAGCGGCGCAAATACTTGGCGTGTGTCACCGGCGTCCCGCTCATTTCCAGGGTAATGCGTTGCCGCAAGTCTGGGATCACCCGTTCCACAGCCTGAAACAAAGGTTGCGCTTTCAGTTGTTTGCGTTCCTGATAACCGCTATCTCGCTGCCAACCGGCATAAGGTTCCAAAGTATAAGCATGAACCAGATGGTGTCCTGCCGGCGCGAGTTGGGAATCCCAAACACTGGGAATGGAAATCATGCAGGTATTTCCGGGTGTGGCGATATCGAGGTTGCTGTCGTGAACAACGACATGATGACCCGTTAACGCCTCCAAACCCTCACCCCGGATGCCGAGATGTAAGTGCATGAAGCTTTCCACAGCCGGCGTTTCCAGGGCATCGCGCCGATAAGATGCCGGCAAGTCTTCGAGTTTAAGCAGATGGGTGTAAGTATCCCAAATTGTGGCGTTAGAAATAACAATTGGCGCGTGGATCACTTCACCCGATCGCAACCGCACACCCACCGCCCGACCCGATTCTACTAAAATTTGCTCGACATGAGTTTTCAGCCGCAGCCTGCCTCCCCAGCGTTCCAATCCTCGCACCAATGCGTCAACAATGGCGGTACTTCCTCCGACTGGATATTCAACGCCCCAGCGGTTGCGTTCCCCAAACATGAACGCCACTTCCGGCGCAATGGTTCCGTGTGCTTTTAAACCCGAAAGCAAAAAGCATTCCAAATCAATCAGTTGCCGCACTTGCGCGTCAGTAACATCCCGATCCATAATCTGGCCGGCAGAACCTTGGATCACGCCAATTTGAGGCAGCAACTTTAATAAAGCCGGCCAATATCGCAGCAAAGCCGGCAGCATTTGCCAATCCGCCCGCAGTGCCAAGGTGGGGATATCTTTCAGCGCATCGTAGAGAGTTAAGAGACGCTTCTCAAAGCGCTCTAATTCCCGCGCACCTTGGGGAGTAATCTGGGCGACTGCTTGCCGGTAACGTTCTGAATCAGAATACACCGGCAGCGTGAAATTTGGAAAGTGGTAATGACCCAGCGGTTCGTAAGGAACGGTTTCCAGGGATTCTCCCAAAACTTCTAGCACTTGCCGCAGCGGGTTCAGACTTTGCCGGCCTGACAAGCCGCAGTAAAATGATGGGCCGGTGTCAAAGTGAAATCCCTGCCGGTGAAAGCCATGTGCTGCGCCACCCGCGACTGTGTGGCTTTCGCAGACCACCACAGTTTTACCATAGCGAGCTAGCATCGCCCCAGCCACTAAGCCGCCAATGCCGGTGCCAATGACAATCACATCAAAATCTGGCATGAATCTACCTAATTCAGGGACTGCGGCAAAAACTGCATTTTTTTTGGAAAAATGACAAAATGCGGGAATTTTCAATGAATTTCTTCACTTCAAAATTCCTGCATGGCGATACATCTTTTCAAACACAAAGCATTCATCCGCGATGGACAGGATGAATGCTTGTGAGAACAGCTTTATTTACACGCTTTTTCCAGCTCTTCTTTCATTTTCTTCTAGAGTTTGTAAGATTTCCAGATATTTTGAGGACTGGAATTGAACGGTTTTTACAAAACTCTTCAGGCTATGATATTTTAGCGGGACAGAGCCTTGAAAATTGCCTTCTTCTAAGTTTTGCTCCAAATAAGTTTCTAAGTCCCGGACGCTGTTTTCAATGACAGCCATCACCTCACTCACTCGCTGTTCTACCAATCCCTTAACAGCCGCTTCCAGTTCGAGTTGCTTTTTAATGGTGTCACTAATTCTCCCTTCTGCATCCTCAGTCCCCAAGGGAAATTCTGGAATATTTAAGAAGCCGTAGTTACAACTGTCATCCTCATCATCATCCTCATAAGCATCTTTGCTGTTTAGTGGCAGCGCCAGGTAGTTTTCTGAGGAACGGTTGTCCTGAGCTTTTAAATCTATTGCGGTAGGTTCATCCTCATCCGCATCGTCAGTAATATCCCGTCCTTTTTGCAGATATTGATAGTAAGGCAGCAGACAGTCAACGATGATTCCCGCCGTGCCGATCTGCTTGTCTGGTTCATCCAAGCAGGCTGCTGTCCCATACAATCTAAATTCTAAATCTTCTGGAGTTTCACAAGAATAAAACAAGGCTCTGACGATCTCATCAAATTCCAGTGAATCAAGCGTTGCCCAGTCTTGGGTGCTGTAGGCAAATTTATAATTCAGGGCGGAAAATACCAGAACTTTTGCGCGTCTTAGGGTTGAATTTCTGGCAACTTTAAATTTTAAATCGTACAAATCGTAGGGATATTTGACTCCTTTTTTGAGTTGTTTTAATTGCGTGCGTATCCGTTTTCTTGACGCCAAATTTTCTGGATACAGTTTATTTAATTTTTGAATCAGCGTATTAGCCAGCATGAAATACTGAACTTTTTTATTCAGCTTTTTGACAACTTGAATTAGAACCGATTTAAGCTGGCCATAAGTTGGGGCAATTTCGTGAACGTCTTTAACTAAAGTGGATAATTGAATGGCTTCGAGCTTTTTTTGGTCATTCTCCCATGTATTTTTACTAGCGCATAACAGGAGTTTTTTGACTTTGGTTAAATTTTCAATACGTTCTAAATCTTTGACAACGTCATCTACAAGTTGTATCGTTTCCACGGGTTTTTTCTCCTATAGAATGCCCAGCAAACAATTGATGGCGGCTGAAAGAGGAGTGCTGGCCTCTCTTCGTGGCGGTTGCGGACAGCCCGATAAAACTCATATCGAGATTACTACGATTGAGATTTTGTAGGGGGGTGTAAGGTATATAATACCTCAGCCGGCTCTTTCGCCTAATTGCCAGAGGGTTTCTAACCGGCTGATCCTCACATTTATCGTAGAGAGTGAAGAGTGAAAAGTGAAGCGTGATAATACTGAGTTGCCATTATCTAGTGTGAAGTTTCTGCTAGTTTAGTTTATCACATTTCACTTTGTACTTGTATCTTCTCACTCAATTTTTCACGCGCCTGCACTTTCTGCCGGCGGTGTCAAGCAATCTTTAAGGCTGTAGACGACCTGAGTTTGCTGTGCCGGTGAAAGTTCTGGGAACATCGGCAAGGATAAGACCTCTGTCGCAACCTGTTCGCTCACCGGCAGCTGGCCGGCCTGATAACCCAATTCTTTGTAAACTGGTTGCAGATGCAAAGGCAGGGGATAATAGACCATTGAACTAACGCCCAACTGCTGTAGTCGCTCTCGCACGTGGTCGCGACCGGCACCCGTTGGCGACGCTTGAGGGATGCGAATGGTGTACTGATTCCAAACTCCGCGCCCCTCAGACAGTTCTAGAGGGCGAATGATGCTGGGAATCGGACTCAACAGTTGGTCATAAAGCGCCGCAACCGCTCGACGCTGGTTATTCCAATTATCAAGATAGCGCAGCTTAATTTGAAGAATTGCAGCTTGTATAGTATCAAGCCGGCTGTTCATGCCAATTTCTTCGTAATAGTAGCGCCTTTTCTGGCCGTGTTCCTTCAGCGCCCGAACTTCAGCGGCGATTTGAGGATCGTTGGTTGTCAGTGCGCCACCATCGCCACAAGCACCCAGATTTTTGGTGGGAAAGAAACTGAAGCAACCAATATGACCAATGCTACCAACTTTTTGGCCTGCCCATTCAGCGCCGGTGGCTTGAGCACAGTCTTCAATCACTGCCAACCCGTGATGCTGGGCAATTTCCATCAATTCAGTCATATTCACCGGCTGCCCAAACAAGTGTACCGGCACAATCGCCCGCGTCTTGCCGGTGATCGCGGCTGAAAGCTGATTGAGATCAAGGTTGTAAGTTTGCGGGTCAATATCCACAAACACCGGCGTCGCGCCGGCGTCACTGATGACCTCAGCCGTGGCAAAAAATGTGAAAGGCGTTGTAATCACCTCATCCCCAGGGCCGATTTTTAGAGCTTTCAGGGCCAGATAGAGGGCATCTGTACCAGAGTTGCACGCCACACATTCAGACACACCCACATAGGCGGCAAACTGCTGCTCAAAACCTTCCACCAACGGTCCGCCAATGTAACGGCCAGAGGCGAGTACCCCTAAGACAGCTTTACTGACTTCTTCACTGATGGTTTCGTACTGTTGGGCTAGGTCAAGAGGGGGAATGTTATTCACTCGCTTACACCACAAGGTTTTATTTCTTGTGATTATCTCAGACACCGTCTAAAGAGTGCAGCCTACAAGGCGAGCACTCAAGTGTAGGATCGCCTGCAATCAACAGGTACAGCACAATTCCCTGTTGATTCAGCCCCATTTCCGGCAAATCCGGAACGCCACTGCCACCCTTCCCAAAATAGGTAAAAGTGCGACAATTAACCAATATTTAACCTTTCCTGCTAACGCGCCCATGCCCGTTCTTTTCCTGGCTTTAGTCAGTTTCGCTTCTTGGTTCATCAGCACCTTGGCTGGTGGTGGCAGTCCTTTGGTGCTGATTCCGCTGGTTAATTTTCTCTTGGGTTCCCAAGCCTTAGCGCCAACCCTCACAACGGGAATGCTGCTGGGAAACTCCCAACGGATTTTTCTGTTTTGGCGGCATATCAACTGGGTTGTGACGTTTTGGTATTTACCGGGTGCGATTGTTGGGGCGGTTGCCGGCGCGTATGCTTTTACCAAAATCCATCTCGATTGGCTGCAACTGTTAATCGGCCTGTTTTTGGTGATTACGGTTTTTAGCTTCGGTTTTGGCAAAAAAGAACGTATTTTTACCGTCAGATCGTGGCATTTCTTACCCGCCGGCTTAGTATATGCGTTTGTTTCTGGAATTATTGGAAGTAGCGGGCCGGTGATGAATCCGCTTTACCTGAACTATGGCTTGGTCAAAGAAGAGATGATCGCCACAAAATCGACCAATGTGGTGGTTGTTCATATTGCCAAAATGGTAACTTATGCAGCTTTAGGCGCTTTGACTCCAGAGTATCTTGGATATGGTTTGGTGATTGGGTTAGCAGCAGCGCCGGCAAACTACCTCGGTCAGTACGTTCTTAGCAAAATGAGCGAGCAACAGTTTCGGCAGGTCGTTCTTGCTACAATGGCAATTTCTGGTGCGTTGATGGTGTGGGGTCAGCGAGACTTGATGAGTTTTTGGTAAAAACTTTTGTCGGTTCCCGTGAATAGGGAGTGCCGGTGAGAGTTAATGGATGTCAGGGGTGCTAATTAACTGGTTGTAACTGTGTAAGGGTGGGTGCCGGCATTGGATGTCTCCCACCTGCCGGTTGTGGCAAGCATGGGCCATATACCCCTGTCTGCACACATTCAGGGGCCAAGGCAGAAGCGATCCGCAGAGTGATTGAAGTCACTTATCGCGGTAAAAATTGTCACATTTTCTTTCAGCTTCAATCACCCAGCTTGACTGTAAAATAACGCATACTATGGATGAACAAACTGTTCTTAAAGTTCAGATGCCCACACAAGTTGTTCTCAAGCTAACTACAAGGAACCTTAAGGGTGCTTCCAGCATCATCCCGCCTTCTGTTGCCGGCGTTTTCCAGCCGCAGTTGATAAGTTTCACAGACTGGAAAGATTTTCATCGCAAACAGCCACGTTTTTCTATCATGACACCTCCTTTTAAAAATTATCTGGTGCATTTTTTTTAACCCAATTCGCAATTAACGAAATAATTCATCCTCAAAAGTGAATTTTTCCAGATATTGTCAGTTCCTTCTGAAGACAGGTTTTATTAGGCAACGATGAATGTAAAAATAGAAATGCCTAAGCCGCACACAATAATTGCAAAACGCTCATCAAGTTTAAAATTGTTGTCATAAGGCAATTATTCTTTTTTACGAGATTTGTAAGAAGTAAACTTTTTTTTAAATTAGGGTTCATGTTTAAATTTCAGGGAGAGTCTACCAATGGTCAGAAATTTTGTCAGCACTGCAATTCAGAATGAGACATCTTTACAAGTGACAGAACAAAGAAAACTTATTCAAAAGGCTCAGGATAAAGTCTACCGATTTTGGCTGGATCTTGTCAGACAAGAATCATCTGATCAGGTTTTATTAGAGTTTAAAAAATTATTTATTCATCTTTTAGCTGCGTCTAATCCAGAGGTCATCCAAGCTTTTTATGAAATTATTATTACTAACGATGAAGAAGAGTTTGTCAATACCATAAAACGGTCTTGTTATATTCTGATCAACAATTGGGCTGCCGAGAGGAACCATCAGGCAATTCAGCAGTTAGTGATGGAGGTGTTTTCTGATTCCGCCATTCAGGAACATACTTCATCCATGACTTTAAATCGGCTGAGAGAGTGGCTAGAAAATTTCATCAGAAGCAAAGATTATGATGAGTTAAAGCTATTTGCCTCTCGGTATGAAGAAGCTGAAGAAAAGCATTGGAGTGACCGCTATACTTCGTATCTGTTGGTACATCAATACATCAACATAAAAAATTCACCCGAACAGAGAGAAGCTGCCAGAATTCGAGCGCAACAGATAAAAGAGCGGTTTAAGTTCGATTTGGCTATGTATACCGCGCGTTCTAATTCCCCACTTTATCGAAATGAGAACCCTAAGAACCCAACCGGCTTAGGAGATGAAGTTTTAAAGCTGATTAAGCTAATTGTGGCTAAACGTGGGCAATTTAGCTATGGAAACCTTGCGAATATTTTTCTAGAGCAAACGAAAGAATTGAGGTTTGAAGATTTTAAGCAAAGTCTGCAAAAATATTTAATTTACTCCGTAGACAATAAAGATTGTGTGGAAGCGCTTAATATTAAATTATCTAAAAAGCTCAAGCCGATCTATGAAGAGCATAACGAGGAACCCCTCAATGATGCAATTATGCTCAGAACCTGTAAGCGAGTTGTGGAATTTTTGACGACAGAAAACCATAAGAATCCGTCCTCACTGTTTGTTTTACTACTCTCTCAAGGTCATCCAATTACCTTAGTAATTATTTTGCTCAAGGTTGTCTTAATTTGCAAGCCGGTTCGGACTTACCTGGAAGGGTGTCTAGCGGATCTGATTCAATATTATTTGAATTACCCAGAAGAAGAATGTCAGTGGGTGGTGAATTTTCTGGAAATTTTGAAGATTACTTTTGTAATTTATGATGATAACGTGCAGTACAACTTGCTTAAGATGAAGAATGGCATCAAAGGAGATAGTTCGGCCATTAATCTAGATGCTTATCGCGTGTTTTCACAGCTAATGGCGAAAAAGGAAAGTCATGTAGAAGCTGATTCAAATACGGCTGTACCTCTTACCGGCAACTCAGGTGGGTATGTAAATCCTTTTGACACCACCGGCAGCAATTCAGACATGGATTTCAATCCGTTTGCGGTGGAAGTAGAAGAAATTTTTGCCCAGTAAAATAAGAGGTTGATTGTTAGATAATTTGCCTGTTTTACGGATTATTTTTTCGATTTATGCTGATTTGATAGATTTTTTGGGTGTAGATAACGATTAACCCACCGGCAGGCTTGAGCGAAATCCACCCAACCTAGAAAAGCACCGGCAACTTCTGCTAAAACACTGATCAGCCGGTAAAATGCAACAGCACTTAAAATTAGGCCGGCAGAAAATTGACCTTTTAAAAGCACCGTCACAGTCGCTTCAAACACGCCTATTCCCCCCGGTGCTCCCGGCACAACCAGTCCCAATAGCCACGCCAAACTAAAAGCTCCCAATAGCATTGGCAGACGCACAAATGCCAAATCTTGAACTTCTGCCGGCGCGATCGCTAGCAGGGTTAAGAAGAATCCCGCGCCACGCAGTCCAAGAAACCCCATCTCTCCCATCAGCAACCAGAAGGGGTATCGCTCAATTTTGAATACATCCCCATCTGACTGTGACTGGCTACCCAGCGCTTTTTGCTTCAAACGTCTCAGCGATTGCATCACGGGATTTAAAATCCGGGGGTGAATCACTATCAGTACAAACGGCAAGGTAATCCAGGCATATTGCCACAGTCCGCCGCGCTCTGTGAAGAAACTGCCGGTTAAGGCGATCGCTAAGGCGGCTGCAGCCATCAACACCGGCTCGATTAGCACGCTTAAGGTTGCGACATCTGGGGAGATTCCCATGCCGGTGACGGCTAAAATACGACCGTAAAAGTGCCAAACATTTCCGGGTAAATACTTAGCGATGTTTGTTTTCAGGTAAACTCGAACACCCCACAGTATCGGCACCGGCTGCTTGAACTCCCGCAGAATCGCAGTCCAAACCCATCCAGACCAAATGTGAGCAAGGAGAGTGATGCCTAATGCAGTTGCCAAACCGGCTAATTGCGGGCCGGCAATCTCAATAGCGGCAACTTCCTGCCAGTTGTCCTTAAGCGTTTTCGCCAAGAAAAACAGCGTTCCGCCCAAAATCACCCAGCGCAAATAGGGCTTCAGTTGCGATTTAATTAACTGCACTCGCTTGAGAATTTGACGAAAAGGTTGTTGCCCCATGCTAGATAATTTTTTTATGAGCTAACGCACATTTTAAATAGCTGCTAACCGTTATTTCCTGACTTAAACCAGAGCCGTAAGCCAATCCAGCTTTAGAATCTGTTAAAAGCTAGCGTTGTGTTTAATGATAATTTTTTATGGCAACGATAACTTAAACAAGGTGATGCTGTAGTAAGTTGTGCATTGAAAAAGCGTTATCCTGAAATATCGTACCCTTGTTAATAGAGTTCAAGCAGCACTAATTGTGGCAACTGTGTTTCTACAGATCAGCCAGTGAGCACTCTACCACTGTATAGTCGTCAAAACACAAACAAGTTTGGGCACAAGCACTCAGGAAAAAAACGCAGCCTATTCGTGAGCGATTGCCCCAAATCGCCGGTAAAATTTGACTGGTAATTTCAAGACGCAGCCTAGGCTGAGCGTTCAACGTATGGAGGAAGACGAAAATCGTGGCAGCCAAGCGCATCTTGGTCATTGATGATGAGGAAGATATTCGCGAAGTCGCTCAACTCAGTTTGGAGATGGTAGGCGGGTGGGAAGTTATCACAGCCGGTTCAGGCAGTGAGGGAATTGCTAAGGCTGAAACTGAACAGCCTGATGCCATCCTTCTCGATGTCATGATGCCTGATATGGATGGCCCTGCTACCTTTGCTAAAATGCAGCTGAGCAAGGCAATCCAGCAAATTCCTGTGATTCTGTTAACTGCCAAGGTACAGGCAACCGATCAGCGGCGATTTGCTGAATTAGGCGTTGCGGGAGTCATTGCCAAGCCGTTCGATCCGATGAACCTCGCGAATCAAGTGGCTCAAGTATTGCACTGGAGTTTTTAAGAGGCTGCACTGACTTCCGTTGATTTGTGTTTTCGCCGGCAGGGATAAACACCGGCTCCTTCGCATAATTTTACAAACATATTACCGCGCAAATGTCAAGTAAAGCGGTTGTTTTTCCGTGCTTTATTTGCCCCACTTGGGGCATGGAAACGAATTCTTTGCAAAAACCGGCTCTCTCTTCACGACTTCTTCACATTTGCTAGCTACGCTCAAGAGAGTAGGTAAAGTCTCTTCTGAGCATGAACCCACTAATTCGGAGGTGAGAAACCGGCTCTCAGTCGCTCTCACGTTTCAACAAATGACTGCCTACAGGTTTCATGTGTATCTGTGAGATTAAAGTTTACCACCAAACATTTATCACAGTTTAACCTCGGATAAGCTTGTTAAGGGTTACTTAAAGTTAAGAAACCCTTAGCAAACATTGATTTATCCGTTCTCATTATCCGCTTGGTTTAACGGATTCACTGTAGAAACCTGAAATCAAGTTTCACTCTCAAAATTTTTAAGAAATGTAAGCGAAGCTGCAACACATCAATGAAAAATTGATTAACTTTAAGCAACTTAGTAATAGTGACGAGTTTTTTATAGATTAGGAGTTGAGGAATGAACAAAGAAGTGATAAGTTTACTAGCTCCCGTCGTGACTGAAGACGCGGAAAAAGTGTTGGAAAGTTATACGAACTGTGTTTATCAAAAAGATTTTATCACGTCTCACTGGCACCAGGAGTTAACAGCGTATGTCCTGAGCCATTTGCCCTGACTCTATTAAATAAATAAATAAATAAATAAAATAAACAGCCACTAGATAGATCGAATTGCAAAAGGGGAATACTAAAAAAAATAGTCATGAATCTTGCTGGAATATACATATTCGAGCGAGACAGACAATTTTTTAGAAAAAAATCGCTCAACCTCGTGGTCACCCTGAAAAATAAACATCAAAAAAGCGACTGAATTGAATGGGCTGAAATTTTAATATAAGGCAAGAAAATTCAGGATAAAAGTAGGGGAAAAAGATAGGCAGTTGAGGCTGAGCAAGCCGTGAAAAAACCGGCACAAACATAATCAAGGAGAGATCAATGCAGTACACTGCAGAATACTTAGAAAGCCAGCAAGAAACTGCTCAATCGATGCAGCCGGCGCGTTCCCTACAAATCATGGCGCGTTTAGCGCTTAGCCAGTTGCAGCAACTCCTACCCTGCCGGCAAGCCAGTCTTGTCAAGTTCGATAGAGAAGCCGGTGCAGCAACCATCCTAGCCACCTACACCCTCGGCGAACCCCCCAGAGAAAAAGCAACCCGCCTGCCACTAGAAGTCCTGGCACTCACCCCAGAGATTTGGCAAGGCGAAGTTCACCTGACAGGAAACCTCCTCAACCTCTCCAAACCTTCAAGAGCGTTTCAAGCCTTGCAAGCAGAGGGCGTGCGCTGCTATCTCAGCGTACCAATCCTTGGGCATCCAGAAGGCTCTCGCCCCGCTAAAGCGCCGATCCTAGGTTGCCTCAACATCGGGGCAGACACTGCAGATGCCTTTACTCCCGAACACATTCACTGGGCGTGTGAAGTAGCTAGCATGGTGGCAGTTGCCATCGGGCAAGCCGTTTTATGCCAACAGGCGCAGCATCAAGTCAATGAGCTAGAACACCGGCTGGCTGAACGTAAGGCGGTAGAAACCGAATTGATCTCGTCTGTGCAGGCGACGGAGGAACAGCTGCAACAGAAAGCCAAGGAACGCCAGCAGCTAGAAGCCGTGGTGCGCCGGCAAGCCCAAAAAGAACGGCTGAGCGCGACAATATCTCAGCAGATCCGGCACTCTTCCAACCTTTGGGAAACGCTCAACACAGCTGCCTCAGAAGTGAGAGAAGCGCTGCAAGCCGATCGCGTGCTAATCTACCGATTTGCGGAAGACTGGAGCGGTTCAATTGTTGTAGAATCTTTAGCGTCGGGCTGGATACCGATGCTGGGATTTTCGCTCCGCGAACCCTGCCTTTCTAGTCCTCAGTATCTGAGGCGGTATCAGCGAGGTCGCTTTCAAGCGATTGACGATACCAACACTGTCAATTTGGAGCCGGCTCATCTTGAGCTTCTAGAATTCTTTGGGATCAAATCTCAGTTAATTGTCCCCCTGCTTGTGGGTGAAGAATTGGGAATCCACGCACAAAAAACTCTAGATTCTCAACCGTCAACTTCCCCTTCAAAATTGTGGGGATTGCTAATTGCCCATCAGTGCGAAAACAGCCGGCAGTGGCAACCGTTTGAAATTGATTTACTGACGTCAGTTACGGCACAATTAGAAATTGCGATCCAGCAATCGCGACTGTGTGAGAAGGTGCGGCAGCTCAATGCAGATTTAGTACGTCAAGTTGAAGACTTCAACGAAAAGCTGCAACAAGTTCTGGAGTTTGAAGCAATGCTGCAACGCATCACCGATAAAGCCTGCGACAGTCTTGATGAAACTCAGATTTTGCAAACAGCAGTTCAAGAACTGGCTGAGGTGCTAGGCATTGAAGAGTGTAGCAGTGCAGTGTACAGTGCCGACAGAACAACGGTTACCCTTTGTCACGAACACTCAACTTCGTCGCCGTCTTCGCCACGCAGCCGACCAATGGCAGACTTTCCCGAAGTTTACTGCCAGCTGCTTCAAGGCAAGGAATTTCAGTTTTGTCAGGCCGGCAGCAATAACAGTCAAGAAAACGCAGCCATCTTAGCCTGCCCCATTTCTCATGGCGATGAAGTCCTCGGCGATTTGTGGTTATTCAAACAGCCAGAGGATAATTTTAACGATCTAGAAATTCGCTTAGTGCAACTCGTGACCCATCATTGCGCGATTGCACTTCGACAAGCTCGACTTTATCAATCCGCACAAAGTCAAGTAACGGAACTCGCTAAACTTAATGAACTGAAAGATGACTTTTTGAGTACAGTTTCTCACGAATTGCGGACGCCTTTATCGAATATGAAAATGGCGATTCAAATGCTCGCGATCTCGCTGAATCAGGAAACAGGCTTTTTTGCAGAATTGACCAAGCCGGAAGCAGAACGCAGCAAACTCGCCCGCTACTTCCAAATTGTGCGGAATGAATGTGAGCGAGAAATTCACTTGATCAATGACTTGCTGGAGTTACAGCAACTTGATGCCGGTTCTCAAACTTGGGCACCGGCAATCATCCAGCTACAACGGCTGATCCCGCAAATCGTTGAGCCTTTTGAAGATCAAACTCGCAACTGTCAGCAAGTTCTGCAACTGAAAATGGCACCCGATCTGCCAGATTTATTCGGCGATCCATCGATTCTGAAGCGAGTTTTAGCAGAGTTGCTGACCAATGCCTGCAAGTACACGCCGGCAGGTGAGAAAATTACTGTAGAAGTGGCGACAGTGGGCGAACGAGTGCAGTTCAGCGTCACCAATTCAGGTGCTGAAATTCCGCCAGAAGAATTAAACAACATTTTTAAGAAGTTTTACCGAATTCCCAAAGCCGATCGGTGGCAGCAAGGCGGGACTGGCTTAGGACTTGCAGTGGTGCAGAAACTGACTGAACGCATGGGAGGTACAATCCAAGTCAAGAGTGAACCCGGTCAAACTTGCTTTACAGTGGATTTACCCACTCATAAACCCAGCCAAATAAGCTAAGTCTAGCCGGCTCAAACGTTGAAAATGACGCTTTTTTCGAGTCAGGAGAGGACAAACTATGCGGGAGTTCAAGGATCATCAATCTCATTTGCGGATAGCACAGTTGGCGTGCCGGCAAATAATGCCGATGAGTTTAGCCGTTATTTTAGGATTAGTCGGCGGCGTCTGCTCACTTCAAAGTGCCATTGCCTCCGAGATCGCACAAGCCGATCCCAACCGCATAGACCTTTCCCTGAACTCTCAGCCTGAAGAAAGCTACGAATCTTTAATCGATAGAGCCAAAACAGCCGCAAGCGTACTCATCCAGCGAAGATTTAATAATAGTTCGGTTAGCGAAATCACACTAAGTGTGGTAGGTCAGAACCAAGGCTTAATCGCACCGATTTTGTCTGTACAAGTGAGTCGCGATCAATGGCAAAGCCAGCCTGATCTCGAACAATGGGCAACCTACTTTCCCAGTTCAAAAATTTTACTGGGATTTGAAGCGCCAGAACCTGCACCCGGACAGCCGGTGGCAACACCCCAACCAGGACAGCCGGCGGCAACACCCACACCAGGACAGCCGGCAGTAACACCCACACCAGGACAGCCGGCAGTAACACCCACACCCGGACAGCCGGCGGCAACACCCACGCCAGGACAGCCGGCGGCAGTACCCACGCCAGGGCAGCCGGCGGCAACACCCCAACCCGGACAGCCGGCGGCAATACCCACGCCAGGGCAGCCGGCGGCAGTACCCAACACCGGCCAACCCACAAATCTTCCCAGCACTGGCCAACCCACAAATCTTCCCAACACCGGCCAACCCACAAATCTTCCCAACACCGGCCAACCCAACATAGGCCAACCTAACACGACACAGCCCAACACCACACAGCCCAACACCACGCAGCCCAACATCACACAACCTAACACCGTTCCCAACACCACACAGCCCAACACCACGCAGCCCAACACCGTTCCCAACACCGGCCAACCAAGCACCGTTCCTAACACCACACAGCCCAACACCGGCCAACCAAGTACCCTTCCCAACGCTGCACAGCCAACGATAATAATCCCCAGCACTGGTCAACCAATTATCATTCCCAACCCCGCACAGCCAACACCCTAGTAAACTAAATTCCTACGAATCTAGCCCCAACCATTTACTCCTGTTGGCTGGGGCATTTTTCATCACAGGCTTATTACTTTAAAGTGAATAGGTAAGCCACATTACATAGGAACTATGGAGCCAGATTCTCTACCAACAGAGGTCATTCTGACCCAACCCTCTCAATCCTTGGGCAGCGTTCAACTTGACTGGAGTCCTCAACCGGGTCATTACCTCGATCTAGAAGGTCAAACCTATGCAGTCTTAGAACGCCGGCATCGCTATCAACTGAAATCGGGTAAGTATCGCTTACAAAAAATTGCCCTTTACGTCCAGTCTGCACAACGACCGAGCGAAACAAGTCTCGTTAATGGACACTGGGTAGTTGGAGATGCCACCTGCCAGTTTAATGCTCACTCAGAAATCATTCGCTGTGCCGTTAATCCTCAAGGGCCATGCGAGGGTTGCCGGTTTTATGAAAAATCTTTATAGCGATGTTGTAAAAGCAAGTATTACAGCCAATGTTTTTATATCTATTTGCAGATGCCCTTGAAAAAGCTGAAAAGGTATCTTGTGAAGCATGAGTAAGATACCCAGTTTATCCGAGAATAAGGTGCCACCCAAGCTGGGGTTGGTATGCATCACAACATCTGATCACGTGCGTTTCCGCACCGTCACACGCAAGCGACTCTTGCAACTCACTGAGGATGAGCAAGCTACAATTCTGCGCGAGTTGTATCGCAGCAACCTGCAGCGGTTAAATGGCGCATGGGATTTTTGTACAGCCCATAACATCAACCTTTACCGGCTCAGTTCTGCGCTTTTCCCCTTTGCTGATACCCCGCTGGGTGAAGCCGTACTCGATGAGTTTACAGAAGAATTATTGAGTACCGGCAAACGCGCCATAGCCGCCGGCATCCGACTTGTCATCCATCCCGATCAATTTGTTGTGCTTAGTTCAGAAAAGCCGGATGTTGTAGAAAACAGCATCAAAATTCTGGAAACGCACGCCCGAATTATGGATAAACTGGGGCTGCCTCACTCGCCTTGGGCGATCATGGAAATCCACGGCGGCAAATCGAAAAGATCCGAAGCCTTAGTCAGTGTGATTAAAGCGTTGCCACAAAATATTCGCACTCGCCTCGCACTAGAAAATGACGAATACGCTTACGGCGCTTCCGAAATTCTAGAGATTTGCCGCGCTGCCGGTGTGCCGATGGTTTTTGACGCCCACCATCACGTCATTCACGAAAGTTTGGACACTTACGAAGACCCCAGCGTTGCCCAAATGCTAGCAGCCGCTCGCACCACTTGGCCCAATCCTGAATGGCAACTGGTGCATATCTCCAACGGTTGTGAGTCTTTCTTAGACCGGCACCACAGCGATTTTATTACCGTAATGCCTAGTTGCTACTCTGCTGCTCCTTGGATTGAGGTGGAAGCGAAACTTAAAGAACAGGCTATCGATAAGCTGCGAACCGAGTGGCTACCAAGTTTGTATTCAGAGCCGGTTCTCGCTTAACTACTTACATTTAAACTGCATAAAGTTTAAATAAACTTGGCATCCTCCCACTTTTGAAGAAACAATGACTTCTTTGTGGGTTCATCGTCTTAGCTTAGCCTTCCCCAGTTCCCCCATTTTCCAAAACCTCTCCCACAGCCAGACGAGTGCCATTGGCAAAGTCGGTTCCTGACTGGGCGCGTTTACCGGCAAGCTGAACTTCCCGTAATAGCAATAAACCATCGCCGGTTTGAATGATCGGCCCTAGTCCCTTAGCGATGCTCACCACTTCTCCCGGACGCCCAGACTGAGCCGGCAGATCAGCTTCCAGCCCATTCAACTCTGGAGGTAGCTGAGTCCAGTATTCCGGGCCGAGGGGTGCTGTGGCGACGATTTTTAGCTGTCCGCCCCGAAATACAGCCGCACAATTTGGGAAAAAACCTCTGACTTGATTATGCAAATTAATAGCAGAGCGTGACCAATCGAGCCAGTAATTTTCTTTTTTAATCAGTGGCGCATAAGTTGCAACCGAAGAATCTTGAGGAATTGGTTGAATTTCCTGGCGTTCCAGCTTTAACAGGGTTTCCACCAATAACTTAGCGCCGGCATCTGCAAGCGTTTGTGCCAACTGGTGAGCGTTATCAAGTAACCCCACCGGCGTTGAAGCTTTCAGCAGCATTGGGCCGGTATCCATGCCGGCATCCATCAGCATCGTCGTAATGCCGGTTTGGGGTTCACCGTTGTAAATACACCACTGCACCGGCGCTGCACCCCGGTATTGAGGCAAAATTGAGCCATGCACATTGATGCAACCCAATGCCGGCATATCCAGAATCTCCTGAGACAGAATCTGGCCATACGCCACCACCACAAAAACGTCTGCGCCTGCCGATTTTAACTGACTGAGCGTTTCCGCGTCTTTTTTCACGCGTGCCGGCTGCCACACCGGCAGGTTGTGAGCGCTGGCAACTGCCTTCACCGGCGAAGGCGTTAACTCGTTGCCACGTCCTCGACGTTTATCCGGTTGGGAAACCACAGCCAAGACTTCAAATTCTGGATGAGCCAGCAATTGTTCCAGGGTGGGGACTGCAAACTGGGGGGTGCCAAAGAAGATAACTTTCATGGGGGGCACTAAAGCGTAGATTAAGAACGATTAATTATAAGCAGACGAGCCGGCAACCGTTGTACCATCATCCCGAAAAACAAAATTGCCCCACAGCCGGGTAAGCTGCGGAGCATAAGGACAGATAAACGCTTGTTTTACATTGTTCTAAGATTCAGCCCTAAATTGGTTGAGACATTGTGACAATTTTTATATTGTCTATGGAGGAGCTGTGGGTTGGCACGCCGGCAGGGAAGTCTACCAAGCGGCTGTATCAAAAAATGTAACCCAAGCTATCCTGAACAAATCTTGCCCTACTTTATAGATAAATCCTCATGAATTCCACAAGCAGCCCCGAATTTGGCTGCTTTTTTTTGTTTTAATCGTTAATCAAAAAAATTAACGATTAAACTTATGTGGTTGACGCCCCAATAGACCGCAGCCCCTAAACCTAAGCTGGTAAGAGAAATACCACTTAAAATAAAAAAGCTTTTGGCTTCGCCTACAGCTCTCGCTTGAAGGTCGAGTCTAGCAAAGGCGGCTACCGCAACTAAAAGCAAAGCATGGGCGGAAACATCAAAATATGCGAGGATAACAACCCCTAAAAAAGACGAGACAATAGCCGAGAGAAACGCTGTTGTATCAGAGCCGAGCAAGCGTCTCGACACATTTCTGATGAATGAAAAAGGAGCAGCCAAAGCTTCTGCAATGCTCAGGCTAAAAACAATGACTAACAGCCAAACCCACCAATGAACTGCCAAGCTTAATAACAACCAGCCAAAGTTGAAATAAGTGATGACGAGCAGTAAAATGGAGACCCAAGGAAGTTTTTTCACAAAAGAATTTGAGGTCATCTGGCTGGTGTTTGCTTGAGAGACAAGATGACAAGATTGACCCGTCGTGCCATTTTGTCTAAAGATTGGTAGAAATTGCTTCTACGGGACAGGTGGGAATGCACTGCTCGCAGACAATACAACGAGAACGCGTAAATGTCAGCTTAAACGTCTGGGGTTCCAGAGTCAGGGCTTCTGTCGGGCAAACGCCGGTGCATAAGCCACAGTGAACACAGATGTCTTCATCTATTAATATCTCACGACTGGCGAGGGAAACCGTAATATCTTGTGAGCGCATCCACTCTATGGCGGCATCGAGTTCATCAATATCGCCTAAGAGTTCCACAACAAGGGTGCCAATTTGATTGGGAGCAACCTGAGCGCGGATGATATTTGCCGCGACATTGAAATCTTTCGCCAGCCGGTAGGTGACTGGCATTTGAATCGAGCGTTTTGGAAAAGTGAGCGTGACCCGTTTTTTCACGGTTGGGGAGCTTTTAGCAACTTCAGTTAGACTAATAACTGAATCATAGATCGTTTAAAAAATATCTGATGTCTGCGAATTTACCCGATCCAAAAACTGTGTCTGAGCAGAAGTCTGAATCACCTGCTGTCAAAGCGGTTGATGCCGGCGCTGCAACTCGCATCAGAAATTTTCTGATTGCAATGGTGGCAATTGTGCTGACTGTCGCCCTTTTCTTTGGACTGCGGACTGAAACGACTGCAACGGACTTAACTGAGCTAGCAGAGGGTTCTACACCCCTAGAAGTGGCGCTTGGGAATGGGCAACCAACGCTGATGGAATTTTATGCGAATTGGTGCACTAGCTGTATGGCGATGGCACCGACGATTCAGGAATTAGAAACGCAATATACCGGCAAAGTTAATTTTGTGATGCTGAATGTCGATAATACCAAGTGGTTGCCGGAGATTTTGAAGTATCGGGTGGATGGCATTCCCCATTTTGTGTTTATGGGCAAAGATGGAGAGACGATTGCCAGTGCGATTGGAGAATTGCCGCGTTCGGTTTTAGAGGCGAATTTAGAGGCTTTAGTTGCCGGCACTGCAATCCCATATGCTAAGGCTGCCGGTCAAGTGTCTGCCTTTGAAGCGCCAAGAATGCCGGCAAAGGGAAATGCCGGTGATCCGCGTAGTCACGGCGCTCAGGTAACGAATTAATTTGTTGATCGCTTTATGAGGCGGAGGTTAATCAGAATGGCTCGATCTACCTATTCGACTGATTAGCCGGTGTTGCTCACCCATTTAACTGTTCAGGATCGATGCCTAACGCTCGCAGCCGCTCTGTTAATAGTTCTGAGCGCCGGCGTTCCTGCTCTAAGAGCGATTCTGTTTCTTGCAATTGAGACTCTGTTTGCCGTAGTTGAGATTCTGCTAGCTCTGCTCGTTCCGTGCCGGTGGGGATAAGATTCCCATCTTTGTCGCACCAACGCAACCAAACATCCTCTTTATCCTCAAATACGCCGCGCCACAGCGTCAAACCAAGTCCAACTTGTTCCAGCCAAGTATCTGTCATCGGAAGGTAGCGCGTTCCCTGTAGTTGGTAAATTTGTAAAACCGGCCCTCCTAACTGCTGGATCGGATCGAAGACAACATAATAACTGACCCGCATCCGTTCATAATCTCTCAGCTTACTTCCTAACTCATTCCCCTCTCGATTAGAAACAATTTCAATCACAACTTCCGGGGGTTTACCAAACTCCCAAACGAAATAAGAGCGGTTTTTCTTCTCCCACCAATTCTCAGCAACTCCAACATCCAAGCTGAGAAAAACATCCGGCACAATTGGCGGCTGAGCGATGGCAGTAAAAACGCCTACATTCGCTGCAACCAGAAACTTCTGCGAGTCATCAGGACCAGTCCAAGAACTGTAAAGAACTCTAGTTAGTAAACGCTGTTGTTTTTCCGAACCAAAATTATCCACAGGGGTATTATCTTCGGTGATAATATGACTGATGTCTGGGGATGGAGCCATCTCAGTCGTGAGAATTTCCGACATAATTTAGGAATTGCTCAACTGAACATTATTGCTCGCAGGTTAACACATTCTATCAAGTGGGCTTTATCCATTATAAAAATGATGAACCGGCACCGGCAGACTTTTCTCTATCGTTTAAGCCTTTCCAAATGCCGGCATTTTCGTACCCTAACTTCTTCAGAGGGTTTGCGCCCCAAATTGAGCTAATAATTCTTCACGGGAAAGAGTCAACAGGAGACGGGTAAACTCCTGCGGCGGCAGTTGCAGCAAAGGCTCAATGATCGCGGATAGTTCCTCATCAAGCTCACCAAATCGGACTCTGATAAGATTGTCTATCGTGGCACGCATTCCTTCGCGCATTCCTTCGAGTAAAGTATCTTCCCGCCATTTCAGATAAGCCGGTGATAAATTCATAATTAACTCTCGCTCGTCATCACTTAAATTTTGACTCGCTTCGACAGTAATGCGCCAGTTAGAAAGCAACTCCAAAATGTTATTTAATAACGGATGAGCCGGTGGGAGTTCCGTCACCTCATTCACTGCCTGTCGCTGAGTTGAACTGTTTCCTAAAAGCCGCAGCCAGAGGGTTTCTTCGGTGCGAGGTAGCTGGTTAATTGCCACAAGCGCTGTCCTCATGGCTGCCGGCAGAAAATAAACTCCTTCTGGCCAATTTCCTGCCGTATCGGCTGTCGCCCCAAATGCTTCCAGCAGCCGAGGCGAACACGAAGGCGACAACACCCACAAGCGCGGCAGATCCGCTTCTGGGAGGGAATTTTCCTCGCGTCGGGCTTTGCGCTGCATTTCACCGTGAATTGAGAACAGTTTCAGCAGACAACTGCGGATTTCTACCCACGCCGGCTGATTCCGAAAAGGCTCTAACAGACAGGCACTTGATGCCATCTGCCCCAATAATCCTAAAATCTGCCGTTCAGATGCCGGCTCAACTCCAGCAGGTGCCGGCGCAAACCAGACATCGACTTGCCGCACTTCTCCAGCAACTTCCCGACTGGTTTCCACTTCACCCAGAGGCGCTAACAATTCGGCTAGATATTGTTTAGCGAATTGATCGTAAGGGGTTCGCGTCATCGATTAAACCTCGATTAAGCCTCCAGCAACCGGCGCACTAATTTTCCTAAACGTTCGCTACTATCTGGAATTGCCAGAGAACCGGCGCATTCAGCCATTTTTTGCAAGCGTGCCGGCGAATTTAATAAATCCAACACCTTGTCTTCCAACACCTCTGGCGTTAAATCCCCTTGCCGGCACACCACAGCCGCACCGGCACCTGCAAACACCGCCGCATTATAGGCTTGGTGATCTTCCGCCGCGAAGGGATAGGGAACCAAAATTGAAGGCGTCTGTGTCACCGCCAACTCTGTCAGGGTGCCGGCACCGGCACGAGAGATCGCTAAATTAGCCCGCTGAAATAATCCAGCCATGTTGCTATAAAACGGCATTGAGAAATATTGCGGATGCTGCAAAATTCCTGCCTCTGGATCGTTTTCCCCCGTCTGGTGGACAATCCAAGCCCCCGCGTCAAACCATGCCTTCGCGCACTGACGCACCAATTTATTCAGCGCTACCGCCCCCTGAGAACCGCCGGCAACGACAATCACCGGCACCCCCTCCGGAATGGCTAAATCTAAGGGCTGCGGCGAAAGAAACTGCAATCTCACCGGCGTCCCTACATAAACCGTTTTCGCCTTTGGCAAATATTGCGCGGCAGATTCAAACCCGATCGCCACCGCCGTACACCAGGGACTAAACCAGCGTGTCACCTTCCCTGGCAAACCATTCGATTCGTGCAAAATCACCGGCAACCCTAGGGAACGCGCCGCAATAATTGCCGGTGCTGCAATATAGCCGCCGGTGGTGAATACACCTTGAAATTTCCGTTCTACTAGCAAACGCCTGACTTGACGAACCGAACCCAGCAATTTGCTTAAAACACGCAAACTGCCAAGTCCCCGCTGCTGAAATCCTTCTACGCCAATTGTATGTAATGGATATTGCTCAGGAACCAGCTGAGTTTCTAGCCGGTTGGGAACCCCTAACCATTCAATTTCATAATCGCTCAATTGCTCTGCCAGTGCCGTCGCTGGAAATAAATGCCCTCCGGTTCCACTAGCAGCGATTAACAGTCGTACAGGTTTACTCACCAATCCCTCTGTTAAATTTAAAATGCGCGGATTTTAGATTCATTGTTAATCTAAAATCTCAAACCTAAATTTGGCAGCCGAAGCTACCCAATTATTCAAACTATCACGCTATGCACAATCCGCTAACTCTACTGTCAGGCATATCTGGGACTTCTCGCCGGCACACCCGAACCCAAGTCATCTCATTTTTAGCCGGTTTAGCCGTTTGGTGCACCGCAGGAGTGTATGCCATCGGTGTGCGGGCGGCAACTCCCGATACTGCCCCTCCAGAGTTGAAAACGCTTCTGTCAAACATTGATGAAGCGGCTAACCGTCAAGATATTGAAGCTGTGATGCAGTTTTACAGTAAGAATGTCAGCCATGCCGACGGTTTAACTTACGAGAATATGAGAAAAGCTTTGAGCGATCTCTGGCAGCGCTATCCCCAGTTGAACTACCGCACGGAACTGCAATCTTGGCAAATTGATGGCAATGGAATTGTTGCGGAAACGGTGACGGTGATCGCCGGCAGCGAGAAATTGCAAGACAGAGAAATGAGCCTCAAAGCCACTTTACGGTCACGGCAACGCTATGAAAATCAAAAAATTGTTCGGCAAGAAATTTTAGCAGAACGCACCCAGATCACCTCTGGAGAGAAGCCACCCACGGTGAAAGTTCAGTTACCGGATCAGATTCGTGCCGGCCAAGAGTATAATTTTGACGCCATTGTTGAAGAACCTTTGGGTAGTAGTTTGCTGATCGGAACTGCTTTAGAAGAATCTATCAAAGCAGAAAGTTATTTTAATCCTTCAATAGTGAAGTTAGAACCGCTGCCGGCGGGCGGACTTTTCAAAACGGGGCGCGCACCGGCAGCATCTGACCCTCGCTGGATTTCGGCTGTTTTAGTGCATAAAGATGGCATGACTTTGATTACCGAACGCCTCAAAATTGTTGGTGCCGGTGGCGTAACAAAGTGAAGTAAGGGAATTGGGAATAGGGCATAGGGAATGGGGCATAGGGAATTTTCACCCGTTCTCCCCCTCTCCTTCTCTCTTTCAGACGAAATAAGTATTAAGCAAAGACAGTAATGATTTCTATCCAAGAAAAAATTGTTTTTATCACCGGCGCGAGTAGTGGCATTGGCTCAGCTTGTGCCAGAATGTTTGCCCAAGCCGGTGCCAAGTTAATTTTAAGCGCAAGGCGTTTAGACCGGCTCGAACAATTGGCGGCTGAATTAAATGAAAAATTTTGCACTCAATCTCATTTATTACAGCTAGATGTGCGAGATCGCGCTCAAGTTGAATCCGCGCTTTCCAGTTTACCTTCCTCTTGGGAAGCGATAGATATTTTGATTAATAATGCTGGACTTAGTCGCGGTTTAAGCAAACTTCACGAGGGCAGCATTCAAGATTGGGAAGAAATGCTGGATACGAATGTTAAAGGCTTGCTCTACGTCACGCGAACGGTTGTTCCGGGAATGGTAAGTCGGGGTCGGGGTCATGTGGTGAATATTGGCTCAATTGCCGGTCGTCAGGCTTATCCTGGGGGCAATGTTTACTGCGCGTCTAAGGCGGCTGTCCGGGCAATTTCTGAAGGTTTAAAACAAGATTTGTTGGGGACGCCGGTGCGAGTAACAGAAATTGAACCGGGTTTAGTTGAAACAGAATTTAGTATGGTGCGGTTTCATGGAGATAACGACCGCGCTAATAAAGTTTACCAAGATTTAACTCCGCTCACCGCTGAAGATATTGCTGATGTGGTGTTTTTCTGTGCCACTAGACCGGCTCATGTTAATATCAGCGAACTGCTGATTGTGCCGACAGATCAGGCAAGTGCAACGCTTGTTCACCGGCGAAGTTGAACGCGAATGAAACCTTCTAAGTTAAATCAGCCGGCAAAAAGAGAGAATAAAGAACCTTGGCTGGCTGTTAATTTATCCTTATTTTTTCCTGGCATTGGACAAATCTATGCCGGCAAACTTTTTAAAGGGGTAATTTTGATAGTTAGTCAAGTTACTCTGATTCTAATTGCTGCCTGGTCAATTTTTAGTCCCACTGGTAACACAGTAGCCGGGATTAGCTTTTTAGCATTTATGCTCGTTATTTATATTTTAAATCTTTTTGACGCTCACAATAGTATAAAAAAAACAAAGCCCCAGAAAATAAACAACGTTTCTGTAAAACAACCTCCCACTTATTCATCCTTTAGCCTTCATCGTTCATCCGCTATCAAAGACCCTTGGCTAGCAGTCTTTTTATCCCAAATTTTGCCAGGTATTGGTCATCTATACATAGAGAAAATCTTTTTGGGTGGAGTTTTCCTGATTTTTATCATTATTTTTTCAAATTTATCTGTATTTTTCTGGCCCTTACGCGTAGTTACTGCAATTATTGCTGCAATTGCCTGTTATCACGTCTATCTCGCTTCCTCCAAAAAATCTAGAAAATCAAGGCAGTTAATTAGGCAAGTTGTCGTTGCGATTATTATATTTAAACTTACAATGGCATTCCTGCCTATTTTGGTTGAACAGCAGGTTGAAAAATTTACAATTCCTAGCAATTCAATGCTGCCGACGCTGCAACCTGGGGATAAAATATTTGTGCATCAATCTAGGAATTATATTCCTCAGCAAGGGGATTTAGTTGTCTTTAATCCGCCTCCAAAAAACCGATTTTCAGATGTGAACAAAAATGAATTCTTTGTTAAGCGAGTGATTGGTAGACCGGGGGAAACTGTTCAAATCAGTAATGGGGTTGTTTATATTAATAACCAACCTTTGAAAGAAGATTATACTGCCCAACCGGCTGCTTATCAATGGGGTCCCCTAGCTGTGCCTGCCGGCAACTATTTGGTTCTAGGAGACAATCGTAATGATAGTTTTGACTCCCACGCTTGGGGATTTTTGCCGGCAGCCAATATTATCGGCAAAGTCTATAAAATTTATTGGCCTCCAGCCCGTATTCAACCTTTAAATTAAAACCTTTTATGTTTACTTGCAGTTCGTTAGTTTCTTGAGATATATAAAACGGAATTTACCTCAAAGCCGGCACTGTCGATATACTTGACTGGCAGCCCGATGCAATAAAGAATGCCGGTAAACTAATCCCTTCATATCCTCAGCATAACCGCCGCCAATTACACAAGCAACCGGGCAGCCGGCGGCTACACAAGTCGTCAAAACCTGCATATCTCGACGAAACAAACCTGTATCTGTCATTGCTAACTTGCCCAAACGATCGCCGGCATGAGTATCAACGCCGGCATCATAAAGTACCAAATCTGGCTTCACCTCCGACAGCAAATCTGGTAAATATTTATCCAACGTTTGTAAGTAATCATCATCCTCCATCCCCACTGGCAACGGGACATCTAAATCGCTTTTTTGTTTCGTTCCCGGAAAATTAATCTCACAGTGCATTGAAAACGTAAAAACACTAGAATCTTCTTGAAAAATAACCGCAGTTCCGTCTCCCTGATGCACATCTAAATCCACAATTAAAACTTTGCGAATTAGCCCTAACTTTTGCAAAACGCGGGCGGAAATTGCCAGATCATTAAAAATACAAAAACCTGAACCAAAATTTGGAAACGCATGATGTGTACCACCGGCAGTGTTGCACGCCAAGCCGGCACTTAGCGCCAACTTTGCCGTGAGAATTGTACCCCCCACCGCAATGCAAGTGCGATTTGCCAGCGCAGAACTCCAAGGCAACCCGATCCGCCGCTGCGCCTTGGCATCCAGCGTTCCCTCACAGTATGCCTGAACATAGCTAGGGTGATGAACCAGTTGAACCCACTCTAGGGGAGGCAACACCGGCGCGTGAAATTGTTCCAAACGCGCCACCCCATCCGCCAAAAGCATTTCGTAAAGTTGCCGAAACTTCGGCATGGGAAAACGATGTCCTGCCGGCAGCGCTACGACGTAATCTGGATGATAAACGATTGGCAGATCCATGACTGATTTATTGATTGAAGCCTTGACTTTTGCTCACAGCAGCAACTCTAATAGTAGTGGTTTAAACACTTACCTGCTGGAGTTTTCCGCTTTCTAACCCCTAAAATACTAGCGCCGGAGTGCAGAGTTTCGCCACAAACCCACCACAAATGCTGCCGGATTCTGAGACAATTACCGTCCTTGCACCTTATGCTATTTGAAGATAAGGAAAAACAAGCCACCCCAAACCAATTATGCAACCCAAGATAATCTGGCAACTAGGCAGCAGCAACCCTGACAATGCTAATAATTTAGATGCTATCCGTCAGTGGTGGCGCACACTTACCGGCAAAGAAATTAGCTGGCGGCAACGACTTATCCCGCCAAGCGGCGATGTAAGCGAACTCGACTGGGAACCTCAGCGTTTTGATGAACTGTTCGTTATTTCTAGTCCCGAAATTCGTGGCATCACGCTTTATTGGCGCAAGCCGAATTCTCCAGATGAGCGCAGCACAACCCCGCATAAAATAGAATTAGACACGCGACGCCAGCAGTTTTATATTTATCCTCAATCTCAAAAAAATCTTGTGATTCAGGTGGGATTCCCTGAAATTGTTTATCAGAAAATAAAATTAAACAATCCTGAAATCGAATACAGTCAAGCTGCTGAAAAATACGTTATTACTCTACGGGATACCCTGCAACAGCTAGAAATAAAAGTTACTCTTAATAAAGAAAAAATTACCCAATTAAAGCAAGACTTGCCCTCTTAACTATTTTTGAGAAAAATCCCTCTTTAGACAGAAGTCAAAAGCTAAAATCTGACCGAGCATTTATTTAAAATCTTGGCAAATTTTTGGTGCATTTTTTAATGAAACAATGGATTGTTCCTGTAGCATTCATCTTAATTGGCTTGATTGCCGGCGTAATTTCCGAGCGAGTTCTTCTCAATAAATTAAAAGGATTTATTGCCAGAACAAAGTTGCCGGGAAATGAACTTTTTATTCTATCACTGCGCGGCATGACTTTTATTTGGTTAGTCGTTGCCGGCTTTTCGGGCGCAGTGATTAGCCTCCATGTTAATGGACTAATTTCTGCTAGCGTTTTCGCAATCCTGCAAAAAATCCTCACCAGCATTTTCCTTTATTCGGTGACAATCGTCGCAGCTAGACTCGCTGCCGGTTTTGTCACGATATTGAGTCAAAAAGCAGAAGGCGTTTCCGCCTCCCTCCTTTCTAATCTCGCTCGAATTGTCGTTTTTGTTTTTGGCATTCTGACGATCCTCCAAACACTAGGATTTTCAATCACCCCCATCCTAGCAACCTTGGGAATTGGAGGTTTAGCCGTAGCTTTAGCTTTTCAGGATACGCTATCCAACTTGTTCTCTGGTTTATACCTAATTATCTCCAGACAAGTCAGAACCGGCGATTATGTAAAACTGGAAACTGGACAAGAAGGTTACGTGATCGATATCACCTGGCGCAACACTATCATTAAAGAACTTCCCAATAATGTCATCATTGTGCCAAATACAAAACTCGCTTCTGCCATCTTTACCAACTATCACCTGCCGGCAAAGGAAATTACAGTTCAGGTTCAAGTAGGGGTGAGTTACCAGAGCGATCTTGAGCAAGTTGAACAAGTAACTCTTGAAGTTGCCCAAGAAGTCATGCAAGAAGTTTCACAATGCGTTCCAGACTTTAAACCTTTTATTCGCTTTCAAAGTTTTGGAGAATTTAGTATTAATTTAACTGTTTTTCTGAGAGTTAATGAATTTTTTGATCAAAATATTGCTAGACATGAATTTATTAAAAGATTGCATAAACGATATCAGCAAGAAAGAATAGAAATTCCTTTTCCCAGCAGAGATCTCTATTTAAAAGACAAGCAGGAAGACCTTTAAGCCGGCAGGAATTCGTCATTAAATGTAGAGGCGAGATTTGGCTGTTTTGTCTAAGCTATTAAAAGAGAAACTGCGACCCTACAATCAGGTCATGGCACAAAAAAATGAAACCGCTGTTCTCATCTTGTCCCTGCTGATCACCGTTGGGTTGGTAGGTGCCGGCCTTTGGTGGTTCCTCCAGCGTTCTGGCACAAATTTAGGGGGTAGTGCCCCATCCAATCAGCCGGCGCAAACCAGCAGTCAGAGTTTTGCCCAACTGCAAGATGTCCCAGCCGGCCTGTTTAGCTATGGTGGTAGCACCTCTTGGGCACCGATTCGACTTACAGCAGATCCCGCAGTTCAAGTGGCTAGACCTGAGTTTAAACTGCGCTACATCGATCCGATTGGTGAGCCACCCGGTTCTAGCACCGGCATTCGGATGTTACTTGATGGCCAAATGGCCTTCTCCCAATCCTCCAGACCGATCCGCGACACCGAGTTTCAGCAGGCACAGCAGCGAGGGTTCAGCCTCAAACAAGTTCCCGTAGCCATCGATGGCTTAGCAATTGCCGTTAACCCCTCCCTCAACATCAGCGGTTTAACACTCGCTCAACTAAAAGATATTTACATCGGCAAGATTGACAACTGGAGCCAAGTGGGAGGGCCAAATCTCAACATTATCCCCTTTACACGCCCAGCAGATACCGGCGGCACCGTTGAACTGTTTGTGCAAGAAATCCTAGGAGGTCAAGCTTTCGGGCCAAACGTTAAATTTGTCCCCAATACCACTCAAGCGCTACGCCAGTTGGCTGACAACCCAGGCGGAATTTACTTTGCCTCCGCCCCAGAAGTTGTCCCACAATGTACGATTAAGCCGTTGCCAATTGGCCGGCAAGCCGGTGAATTTGTGCCACCCTATCAAGAACCGCTTGTGCCGATTGAACAGTGTCCCAACCAGCGAAACCAGCTAAACATTCAAGCATTTCAGCAAGGTCGATATCCAATCACCCGCAGTTTATTTGTAGTCATCAAGCAAAATGGCCAAATCGAACAGCAAGCCGGTGAAGCTTACGCAAACTTGTTGCTCACCGTCCAGGGACAAGAACTGATTTCCCAGGCAGGGTTCGTCAGAATTCGTTAAATTTTGCCTTTAGATAGCAATCAAATTCAATTAACCAAGCCAATAGAGAGAAAAATATGGAAAAGATGCAACCGCCCAGCGATCAAACATGGGATTATCCTTGCCCCCGGTGTGATCGCCCGACGAACAAAGCCAAACCAGAAGACGAGTATGAATGGTACTGCGAATGCGGCGCAGTTGGGTATGCCACAGGAGTTGTGAGTGAGGCCAAAACAGAAGACACTTAGCATCCCGAATCGCCATAGAAGGGACGTTCTGAGCTAATCTGATTTTTGTGTTAGTTGAAGCAGTTCTAGGAGATCGGTGTGGAGAGAACATTTTTAGCAATTAAGCCAGATGGCGTTCAACGCGGCCTGATCGGCGAGATCATCAGTCGTTATGAAGCAAAAGGCTTTACCTTAGTCGGCTTGAAGCTGATGAAGGTAAGCCGCGAACTGGCCGAACAGCACTATGGCGAGCATAAAGAAAAACCTTTTTTCGCTGGGCTGGTAGATTTTATTACCTCCGGCCCAGTTGTCGCAATGGTCTGGGAAGGTAAGGGAGTTGTCGCCTCAGCGCGGAAAATTATCGGCGCTACCAACCCCCTCAACTCAGAACCGGGCACCATACGCGGTGATTATGGGGTTGATATTGGCCGCAATATCATTCATGGCTCTGACGCCGTAGAAACCGCCCAAAGAGAAATTAGCCTCTGGTTTAAAGAAGAGGAATTAGCCCGTTGGGAACCCACCCTTACCAAGTGGATCTACGAATAGCCACTGACAAACAAAGGTGGGCGGTGCCCACCTTAAACATCTAACCCTAGCCGCTAGTCCTAGGCCAAGGATGAAGGATGAGAGGCGTTTCTTCCCCTCTGACTGGTGCCGCCTCTAGTCGCTAGTTTCTAGCTCCTTTTCTTTCGCCTCACCGGCATCTGCCACACTCGCCGGTTTGCGTTTAGAAAATCCCCAGATGAATAATCCGGCGATCACGGAAATCATCAACCACTGTGGTGGCGCGAAATCGTCTCTGAACACTTTCACCAGCAGCCGTGCTCCTACCAAGCCAACCGTCATATAGCCGGCATCCTCAAGGTAGACATATTCATCCAGCCAACGGATAAATAACCCGGCCATAAACCGCAGCGTCACGATCCCGATTGTTGCGCCGGTGAGAACCAGCCAAGTTTGGTCAGATACCGCAATTGCAGTTGTGACACTATCGAGCGAAAACGCCAAATCTGTCAGAGCGAGCGTTGGAATTGCCTGCCAGACTGTGGTAAAACGCGGCCCTCGGTGTTCTCCCTCCTCGCCCTCATCGGACGTAAAGTGTTGGAAAACTAGCCACAGCAGATAGAGCGCACCCAGCAGTTCAAACTGCCAGAACTTGATCACCCAAGTAGCCGTGAGAATCAAAGCCATTCGCAGCACAAAGGCAACCACCAAACCCACATTCAGCGCCTGAGTCTGCATCTTGGCATCTTCCAAGCCTTTGGAAATGGATGCCAGGGCGATGGCATTGTCTGCGGATAGCACCGCCTCTAGGGCCACCAAAATGACCAGTAGAAAAAAGGCGTCTATCCCGAAATTGGGGTAAAAGTCTAGAAATTGATCCAGCATTAACGATTTTTTGAGCTTGACAGTTGCAAATTAAGAGCAACAACCAAATTGCCTAAATTATCAAAGAGTATGACTCTATTTACATAGCTTAACCTTTAATTAGGGAACTCTGCCGCCTAACCCATGTAACTAAGTCGCAGAGTCACAGAGTCCTGAGTTACCCTTTACTGCTCTATGGTGGGCTTTTCGTCCGCTTGTCCCTACCAGAAGTTATTCAATGCTGAGTGCCGAGTGAGTTGTGATGCAGCGCTACCCTCACTCAAAAAAGCAGTTACTGATACAAATTTGATATAACAGCCCCAACTATCTCCCAGAGGGCTTGCCGAAAGCGCACTTTTTGTTTCATCTTGTTACAAGAGTATTCCAGAAATCCGCAATTTGGTCGAAATTGGTGAACGACTACCCGTGAAATTAGGAGTTTTTAACAATGTCTCTATCAGACACACAAGTCTTAGTCGCTCTTGTCGTTGCGTTGATTCCAGGCATTCTAGCCTTCCGGCTGGCAACAGAACTTTACAAATAAAGTTCTCAAGAGTCCCGCTATGGGGAGCCTGTCTGGGGAAGTGACCCCCACGCTTGCCGGCAACAACGACCATTAACGGTAAATTGTCAGGTAAGATTACTGGCGGTCAATTTTCAAGGGAGGCTCCCCTTGCGATCTGTGTAAAGCTTAACAAGGCTGTAAAATGGCAGGTATTCTAACCTAGCGTCGTTTAACTTCCTCAACAAATCCACACAGGTGTGCATCTGGTGAGGTCTGCCTCAAACTCAGTTGCAATCCCTACTTAGCGCTGAATTTCAACACCATGAATGCCATTCAACCCTCAAGACCCACTCTGCAACCTGTAGAACCCCGCCGTCGGGTAGCGCGTCGCGCTGGGAAGCAACAGCGACAAAATCCTCACTTGATGATGGCCACTGAAACGACTGTGAAGTTAGCAGTCAATGTTGTGCTGTCTCTTGTCGCTGTTTCTGCTTTAGTACAACTGTTGCCCCATAACCGAGCTGGGCAAGAGAAGTTACAGCAAGTTCAAACAGAAGTTCAATCAGCTCAAGGACGGGTTAATCAATTGCGGGCAGACTTTAGCCGCTCTTTCGGCCCACAACAAGTGAAAACGATTATGCAAGAGCAAAGCTATCGAATGGACCCCGCACAGTTGCGGATCGTTTGGTTGGAAAGCCGGCCTAGCGAGGCGCAAGAATTGACCGAACCTCCACAGGATTTAGACACTCCCTAAAAGAGCCGGTTACGCGCTCAAGGGTTTGAGGAGATGATCGAGCCAGCTTTCTACACGCTGCTGCAGCCGGCTTGCACCTTCTACCTGTCCCACATTCGCTGAGTGCAGTTGGCTTAAGGCACGCCGGTAATCGGCCATTGCTAAGTTCCAATCACCCATTAAGTGATACGTCCGGCCTCTTTCAGCCCAGATATTGAGTTTCAGCGTTCCTAAGCGCAAAGCACAGTCAAAATTCTCAATGGCTTGTTCATACAATCCCAAGTCCCTGAAGGTAATTCCTCGATTAATCCAGGCGCGAATATAAACCGGGTTGAGATCGATAGCCTTGCCATAGTTAACAATTGCTGCCGACAACTTCTTTTGCGCCGCGTAGTAATTGGCTCGATTGTTGTAGGCGCTGGCTAATCCCGGATTGAGTTGAATTGCCTTGTTATAATCCGCAATAGCCTTGTCCATCTGGCCACTTTGGAAATAAATTAACCCGCGATTGTTGTATTCGCTTGCACTTTCAGGATGGCGCGAAATCAGTTGGCTCAGGATCTCAATCGCCTCAGTATATTGTCCTCGTTGAGCTGCCTCTTTCGCTTGGCTGCGACAAATGAGTAACTCTTGCTCTTGCTGGCTTGAGGTAAGCATCGGCTCTGTAGTAGGTTCTAGGGGATTAATGCTTGGCTGCTGCATTCGCTGACGTTTCTCAGCCAATTGGTGCTCCTGCTTAGATCCCACCTGCGTCCCTTGAACTGTTGTGCGGCAGTGGGGGTAAGTTCTGTTTTGGCGGTCTGCAAAAGAGCGAGCGTTCATGGCGTTATCCGTGTCCCTAGTAGCCTTCAAACATAAATTTATAAAGTTCTCTGTGCCGGCGGGATCGCCGATGTGTCACTTCCGAAGGCGTCTGGCAAATAATTGGATAAGGTGTATTGACTCAGGGGCTTCACTTAACCGAAAAAGCTTGCGGTTTCTAGGTTTGAGCCGGCATCCGTTAGGTGAAGCGAAAACAATCTTTTCAACCATCCGCGCAAGTGTCATAGTGATCAACCTCACACACGCTGGCGCTCGGTGGGATGATAGGAATGTAAGTAACACTTGTTACACCCACATCCTAAATAAATCCGCCCATGAAGTGGGTTGTCTTTTCTTACTCTCTGCCATCCAAGTCAAACTCTAGCCCACGAGTTGCCCTGTGGCGTCGTCTGCGCCGGCAGGGTGCGATTTCTTTGACGAGTGGAGTTTATGTTTTACCGGCACGCGATGAATGTATCGAAGCCTTTCAGTGGCTTGCTCAAGAGGTGCAACAAGCAAACGGGGAAGTTCTGGTTATTCATGTTGAGCGATTTGACGGATTAACTGACTCGCAGTTAATCGAACTTTTTCGGGATGTTCGCCGGCCAGAATATGCAGAAATTGAGGCGCAAGCTGAAGAATTGGAAAAGATTCTCAGTGCCAACACAAACTCGGAAAATCGAGAGCCGGTGAAAGACGCACTGGCAAAGCTGCGTAAGCGCTATGCAGAAATCACGAGAATTGACTTTTTCGACTGTCCAGAAAGCACGCAATTAGCATCACGACTAACACAAATCGAGCGGCTACTTTCTTCCACCAACTCTTTAGCTGAAGCAATTGTGCCGGCTGCCATTGCCCAATATCAAGATAAATGCTGGGTGACTCGTCCGCGTCCTTATGTAGATCGCATTGCCTGTGCTTGGTTAATCCGGCGATTTATTAACCCCAAGGCTGTGATTCGCTACTCATTGCAGCCGGCTCCAGACGAGGTGGCGTTTGATATGCAAGGTGCAGAGTTTGGTCACACCGGCAACCTCTGCTCTTTCGAGACAATGGTATTACGATTTGGCTTGAAAAAACCAAGTGTGCAAACGCTTGCAGAGATTGTCCACGAACTTGACTTGCGTGATGGATTGTATATACATCCTGAGACAGCAGGAATTGAAGCGGCTATCCGAGGTTGGGTACTTTTGGGGCTTTCTGACGCTGAACTTGAGTTGCGCGGACTTGAACTTTTTGACGGACTTGACGCTGTACTTTCTAGAAATAAGTAATATAAAATCAGGTTAATAACTCATTATAACAACTTCAAAAGAAAATTCAATTTATAGCGAATCCATCAAAAGAAAACTTCTCCCGATGAAGTTTTTCCCCTCTTGTCAAGTTTATTTTAATCTTTAATAAAAAAATTCTTAAAAACACTTTTCAAGCGGATTATTTGTAAATATTATCCGCCGTTTCTTATTTGGGTATAAGATGTTGCTCAAGATAGAAACACATATTACATTATTACTGACATCGAAAGAGTGGAGCTTCGTGGCAGCTCCCTCAAGGCACAACATTCAACCCTATGACTGAACCTTTAGAAAATCAGACAAATTCCCAGCCAGAGACAGAAACTCCCCAGTATTCGTTGTGGCAAATGATTATGTACGCACTCAAACTGGGAGCAATTGGCTTTGGTGGGCCGGTTGCCTTAGTTGGATATATGCACCGGGATCTCGTTGAGGACAAGCAGTGGATCTCCGAAAGCGACTACAGTGAGGGACTGGCACTGTCTCAACTCGCTCCCGGCCCTTTAGCAGCGCAGTTAGCCATCTACCTCGGCTATGTGCATTACCGTATCCTTGGGGCTACCTTGGTGGGAATTGCCTTTGTTGTGCCGTCTTTCCTGATGGTTGTGGCATTAGGCTGGGCTTACACGCGCTATGAGGGCATTCCCTGGATGCAGGCGGTGTTTTATGGAGTGGGATCAAGTGTCATTGGGATTATCGCTTACAGCGCCTACCGGCTCACGACAAAAAGCATCGGGAAGGACTGGTTGCTGTGGGCGATTTATCTGGTTGCAGCGGCTGTCACCATCATTACTGAATCGGAAGAAGTGCTGCTGTTTTTGGCCGCCGGCATCCTAGTTTGGCTCGTGAAAGCGCCACCTAAGCAATGGTGGCGAGGCAAGAAACTGAGTAGCTTTACGGTATTGCCCCTGATCCCGCTTTTTGCAGCCGCACCGGCAGCCGGTTCGGGAACGCTGTGGAACATCATGATCTTCTTCAGCAAGGCAGGTGCCTTTGTCTTCGGCAGCGGTTTGGCAATTGTGCCTTTTTTATATGGCGGTGTGGTTAAAGAATTCGGATGGCTGAACACCCAGCAGTTCCTAGACGCTGTCGCGGTTGCCATGATTACACCTGGGCCGGTGGTGATTACAACCGGCTTTATTGGTTACTTAGTTGCCGGCTTTCCAGGCGCTTGTGTAGCCGCCCTTGCCACTTTTCTTCCCTGCTATTTGTTTACCATCATTCCCGCTCCCTACTTCAAGAAATACGGAAAGCGCCCCGACATTGCCGCCTTTGTTGATGGCGTGACGAGTGCGGCAATTGGGGCGATTACGGGGGCGGTGATTGTGCTGGGCCGGCGTTCGCTGATCGATATCCCGACTGTTTTAATTGCAGTTGTGACGCTGGCAATCTTGTTCAAATTTAAGAAGAAAGTGCCAGAACCGGCAATTGTATTAGCGGCTGCTGTGATTGGGCTAGTTCTCAAGTCCAGTTAAGGAACACCGGCAACCACCGCACCGTTTACCAGCAAATCCACAGCAGCTTGATATTGCCGATCAGCCGCCGTCGCCACCTGATTGCGGTTAATCAAGTCTAGGGACACCACTCGGTCTGGCATAATTCCTAACTTGTGGATATCTCGGTGGTTTGGCGTTTCGTACTTAGCCACTGTTACCGCTAACCCAGAACCATCAGATAAGTCAAATAAAGATTGAATCAGTCCTTTGCCAAAGGTTTTCTCTCCCAGCAGCACAGCGCGTCCATTGTCTTGAAGCGCACCGGCAAGGATTTCACTGGCGCTGGCGGTTCCCTGATTGACTAAGACGACTAAGGGATCATCCGTGAGTGCTTGGCCCGTGGCTTCAAAGCTGCCGGTGATGCCTTGCCGGTTGACTGTATAAACGATGGTGCCGGTGTTCAGCCAGAGGCGGGCAATTTCAATGCCGGCCTGCAAAAGGCCACCCGGATTATTTCGCAGATCGAGGATATAGGCTTGTGCACCTTGTTGTTCCAGTTTCCCTAAGGCATGGGCGACCTCAGCAGTAGCATTTGCATTGAATTGGGTAAGGCGAATGTAGCCTAGGGGGATGCCGTTGGCAGGGGTTTGCAGTTCGGCGTGTACGGGGTTGAGGGCGATGCGATCGCGCACCAGCTCGATTTTTAAAGGTTGCTCACTTCCCTCTCGTTCCACGGTTAGGGTGACGCTACTGCCGATAGGGCCACGCATCCGGGTTGCTGCATCGTCGAGGGAAAGACCGATGGTAGAGACGCCATCGATTTCTACGATGAGATCGCGGGGGTGAACACCGGCCCCGTCTGCCGGTGATCCCTCTATCGGTGCCACGACTTCAATTTTGCCGGTGTTCTCATCTAGAGCAATTTGCAGCCCAACGCCGGTAAGTTCGCCGGATGTATTGACTTGTAAACTGTGGTACTGATCGGGCTTTAATAATCGTGTGAATGGGTCGTCCAAGCCGGCCAGCATTTCCGTGATGGCAGTGTAGGTGGCCTCGCGATTTTTCAGTGGGGACTTCATTGCCTTTTGGCGCACTAACCACCAGTTTTGATTGTTGAATGAGTCATCCACATAAGCGCGATTGACAATTCGCCATGCTTCATTGAATAGCTGCTGTTCTTCTGTTAAGGCAGATGCCGGGGATGCCGGCCAGCCCAACATGAGCAGCAGTGTTAGTAAAAGTCCGACCCAGAAAACTCGTTTGTGCATATCACCGATTTTTAAGCTTCAACTCAGAATCCACCTGCTATCAAGGCTGAGAAAGCCGTCATCCTGTTGCTGCGCTAGAAATGCCGGTTTGGCTAGTTTCCACCGGCAGCTTTTAGTGCGGGCACTTTAAAACTAGATAACCATTTAGTTTTAAAGCAAAAACAGCTTTGCTCCCTTAATCCCTTGTTTAGACTATGTTACAGAAACCCGGCCAGAATGCCCCACCCATTGCGACTCATGAAACGTTACTAATAAACGTGATAAAATTTAACAACCTACTCCAGGTTGGTCAACTCAAAAAAAGGCTAAAAGCTTTAAAGTTGATACCTGTCTCAGGACAGAGAATAAAGCGAAAGCTAATTTGTTGAGTGTTGAGTTCCGTGGGGCGCGTGCCACCCCGCTCCTACCCTTCGGAAACGCCAAGGGCGTAAGCACGAAGGTAGCTAGCACTGGAGAGAGAGACCTGCTACCTTGAAAGGACTACTGTCTTAAGGCAAGGTTTGTCAGACAGCTATAAAATCTCTATCGTGAGATAGAGAAGCCCTGATCCCAAGGGGGATGGGAGGATCGTCAAACTTTTGATGAACAGCAATACATTTTTTGGGGAACGCTTGCCTTATGGCTAATGTCTACGATTGGTTTGAGGAGCGCCTAGAAATTCAGGCTCTCGCTGAAGACGTAACGAGTAAGTACGTCCCTCCTCATGTCAATATTTTCTACTGCTTGGGTGGGATTACCCTCACTTGCTTCTTAATCCAGTTTGCCACTGGATTTGCCATGACGTTTTATTACAAGCCGACCGTAACCGAAGCTTTTTCATCAATTCAGTATTTGATGACAGAGGTTAACTTCGGCTGGCTCATCCGCTCCATCCACCGCTGGTCGGCCAGTATGATGGTGCTGATGATGATTCTGCACATTTTCCGGGTTTACCTCACCGGCGGTTTCAAAAAGCCCCGTGAGTTAACCTGGGTAACTGGCGTCATTTTAGCGGTAATCACCGTTTCATTCGGCGTCACCGGCTACTCTCTGCCTTGGGATCAAGTCGGTTACTGGGCCGTCAAGATTGTGTCAGGCGTGCCTGAAGCAATTCCCGTCGTCGGTTCGCTGATCGTTGAGCTGCTGCGCGGTGGCACCAGTGTTGGCCAAGGAACCCTCACCCGGTACTACAGCCTGCACACATTTGTGCTGCCTTGGTTAATTGCAGTCTTCATGCTGCTGCACTTCTTGATGATTCGCAAGCAAGGTATTTCTGGGCCGTTGTAAGGAATTTTGCGTAAAGACGCGAGGTGTTCGCGTCTTTACAGGGTTTTGAGTTAAGTATTCAAAATTCAAAATTCATAATTTGCCAACGACCAACAACTAACAGGAGAACACTCGCGCTATTATGGCAACCCTGAAAAAACCGGATCTGAGCGATCCAACACTACGCGCTAAACTCGCCAAAGGCATGGGTCACAACTACTATGGTGAACCCGCTTGGCCCAATGACTTACTTTATATTTTCCCGGTCGTGATTTTAGGGACGATCGCCCTGTGCGTGGGTCTAGCTGTGCTAGATCCAGCAATGGTGGGTGAGCCGGCAGACCCGTTCGCTACCCCCCTGGAAATCCTGCCTGAATGGTATTTGTGGCCGGTTTTCCAAATCTTGCGTATCCTTCCTAACAAATTGTTGGGAATCGCTTGCATGGGTGCAATTCCTCTGGGATTGATGCTCGTTCCCTTCATTGAGAACGTCAACAAGTTCCAAAACCCCTTCCGCCGGCCCCTCGCCACAACCATCTTCATGTTTGGGACGTTGGTTACGATCTGGTTGGGTATTGGTGCAATTTTCCCAATTGACACATCTCTCACCCTCGGTCTGTTCTAAAAGACGAGATTGTTTGAACTTTGACGCCTGTCAAGTTTTCTAGAAGTGCGGCTGTACTTTTAAGAAACCTGAGCAGGCGTCAATCATTAATAAATGCCTGATTTTGTCTTCAGTAGAAATAACAGGATACTCAGGGTCAATTTTTCCTTACTCAAGCCACATTATTGGCAAAATAAAAACATTTAGTTTCCTAGAATTAATGGTTGGTCAAGCTTGGATATGTTGCAGCAAGACCATCTGACAGTCCAGAGCGATTTAACGTTACTAAATAAAGTGCAAAAATGGTTTGAGGGGTTCTGCTTGCAACATACCTCCAAGTTGTCTTTGCCAGAAGAGCAGCGCTATTGCCTGAATTTAGCCCTCGCTGAAGGATTTAGTAACGCCGTTCGCCACGCCCATCAAGACTTACCCCCGGCCACCCCGATTGATATTGATGTAACCCTCTGGGATGATCGGATGGAAATTCGGATTTGGGATTGGGGAAAGCCTTTCAATCCTGACGTTGTAGAAGAACCATCTCCGGGCACACTCCAAGAAGGCGGCTATGGCTGGTTTCTGCTTCGGCGTTTGGCTAATAAAGTTGTTTATGAACGCTATCAGGATCGTAGGAATTGCCTTTTGATTGTCAAATATCATTCAAAATGACTGACAGCTTTGAACCAGAACGTGAAAGCACCGGCACCGGATATATTTGTTTTCTTGGAAGTCTTTTCTTCTGAGGGCGGCATTCAATCTTATGTCAAGGATATTTTAAAAGCTTATGTCTCTATAAGTGCCGGCACTGCTGAGGTTTTCCTGCTGCGGGATAGTCCAGAGTGTCAAAATCCGTTTGCAAGTACTCTCCCCACAATTGCCCCTAAGCTTAAATTTCATTATTTAAAAACCTTACCCCCTTCTTTAGGCCGGCTGCGACTAGCCATAACACTGCTGCGCTGTCTCCTACAACAGCGTCCCCGACGAGTTTTCTGCGGCCATATCAAGCTAGCACCCCTAGTTGAATTACTCTGCCGGCCTTTAGGAATTCCTTATACAGTTCTGACTTACGGCAAAGAAGTGTGGGAACCGCTGCCAGCCAATTACCAAAAGGCACTCCGGCAAGCCGACAGCATTTGGACAATTAGCCGGTATAGCCGAGAGCGTGCTTGTGCAGCGAATAACCTCGACCGGCAAGCGTTCCAGATTTTGCCCTGTGCAGTGGATGGTGACGTTTTTACACCGGGAGAGAAAGACCCAGCTTTCGTTGAAAAATACGGGCTTGCCGGCACTGGGGTATTCATGACCGTAGCGCGTCTGTGGTCAGGGGATATTTATAAAGGTGTCGATGTGACGATTCGTGCTTTGCCTCATTTACTACAAAAATACCCGGAAGTCAAGTATTTAATTGTCGGGCGGGGAGACGATCAACCCCGTTTAGCTCAATTGGCGCAAGACTTGGGCGTAGCAGATCGGGTGGTGTTTGCCGGCTTTGTCAGGGCAGAAGACTTGCCGGCGCATTACCGCCTCGCAGATGCCTATATCATGCCTTCCCAAGAAGGCTTTGGCATCGTGTATTTAGAGGCAATGGCGTGTGGGGTGCCGGTGGTTGCCGGTGAGGCTGATGGTTCCGCTGAACCCTTGCTGGATGGTAAACTGGGCTGGAGAGTGCCCCATCGAGATCCAGAAGCCGTAGCCGGTGCCTGTATGGAAATTCTCAAGGGCGAAGATAGCCGGTGTGAGGGAGTTTGGTTACGGCAGCAAGTGCTGGAGCATTTCAGTACGGCTACCTTCACTTTTCGCCTTAAACAACTCCTAGATTTGTGATTAGTATGGAAATAGTCCGTACCATCGTGCCCTATAGGAGACGACCGTGAACCAGAACAGCCCCAAAACCTTTCAATTTAACCTGTCTGGCGTGGGCAATTGGCTAACCATCTTACTGATCGTTTGGTTGCTGGCAACTTTTGGCTTGGGCTGGCTGGTCAATTCCCTATTATTCTTGATGGGTTTGGTTTTAATTGTGCCGGTGATTGGATACTTTGGCTTACGCTGGTGGCTGAGTCGAAATCTGATTCAAGACCCTTGTCCGGTGTGTCAGTATGAAATTACGGCTTTGAATCAGACTCAACTGCAGTGTCCTAGTTGTGGTGAACCACTTCAAGTTCAACAAGGTCATTTGGAGCGCTTAACACCTCCGGGTACGATTGATGTTAAGGCTGTTGAAGTATCTGCTAAGCAGCTTGAAGATTAGTGACCGTCTGTGTTTCTGTGCCGGCTGCTAGATGGAAATTCGCTAATTGTTCATGCAGTGGTTGTGATTAGCGGGGGGATTTTTTAGCGCCGGCATTTGCGTGTTTTAAGGGTGTTTTTGTGGTGATAAATTGACGTTTGGAGGCGGAGTTAATGTTTTTTAACCGCAGATAAACGCAGATAAACGCAGATGATAGCGCAGCTTGCCGTTAGGCATATACAGATAAATACAAATGAATGCGGATGGGTTAAGGGTTGGGTTCTGAGATAAAGCGATTCTCAATTTGAGGCGAAGCGTTTATCGTGGATGAGTGGGTTTGAGAATCGCTATGTCTGTTTTACGATTAATTTATGTTGGAATGAAACCGGCAACTGAAGGCTTTGATTAAGGCTTTGCCGTGACAGATAAGGTGAAGGGGTTGTTACCTTTTTCGCGCTCTCCAACGTAAATATTGTAGGTTCCTGGTTTCCAAAATCCAGAGATTTCAGGCTGCCCTAATCCGCAAAAACGCCCTCCTGGCCCTTCAATTAACAGAGTTTGCTGACCGTCACCTTGGACACTGAAACGTAGATAGGTAAATGGTTCACTTAGTTGAATTTGGAGATTCGGGGCGTCTGCGATAAATCCGCAGTCACCGCTGTCTTTCGTACCTCCAGATGTGCCACCCCCAAGCGGTTGAGGATCGGGTTGGAAGTTAGGAGAAATTGGCACCACTTGGGCGTTACCCGGAACACCACTGAAAGCCGCTAAAATCAAGAGCGCGGCAGCGGGAACAACCATCCAGCGACGGAATCTTTCCATTCTTGTCATTCCCCTTTGAGCAAGGGGTTCCTCACAATTAAATACTCTATATTTCAGGACGAGTGGGGATTGTGGAGGTTCCGACCCTCACAACAGGCTATCTTTTATATTAGATGCTACATTCGCTACAATCACAAGAATCATGTAATGAAGCGGCGTCGTGTTTCTTTCTAGGGCTAAAGCCACGCTTATTTTCACACTACCGGCATATTTTTATGAATTCAGAATCTGAAGAGGCTCAACGCCTAGAACGTCAAATGCAAAAACTAGAGGTTGAAGTCAATCAGCAGCAACCTCTACAAACCCATTTTGAAGCATCTCCTGCTATTCAATCCCTCTACAGTCAATTTCTGAGTTGGTATCAAAGACTTCCTCAAATTGGCCAAATTGCAGTGATTGGCGGCGGCATACTGATCGGGCTGTCAGCGCTCAGTATAGTCTTTCAACTCATTCGCCTAGCTTTTAGTCTTGCAGTGCTAGGGGTGATAGTTTACTTGGGATACAAGTTTCTCTTGGTTCCCCAATCGTCACAAGATAAAGATTCGTAACCGGGAATTCTACTGATGGCTAGCTCAAGCGCAACTAGAGGCATTTATCGATCTAAGCAAGTGTCTATGCCGGCAAACTCGCTGCCGCTGCTAGCCCGACGTTGTGGTGCTTGGGCGGCAGAAGTTTCGTTGATTGTAGCGAGTGCGCTGATTCCGTTCAGTGTTGGGTTGTACGCCCAGTCTCACCTGCCGGCTAAGCCAGTTCCTCTCAATCCTGTGCTAGCTACTGCGGAAGAAGCGGTTGCCAAAACCCTGATCATTCCCATGCGGTTGCCTTACCGGCAGGTATCTCCCTTAACCAATTTACTGTGGAGTGGGGCGCTTGTGACGCCTTTGCTCGTCGCGGGTGGGCAAATTTACTTACTGGCTAAAACCGGCAAGACGCTTCCCAAGCGTTGGTTTGGACTGCAGGTTGTCACGGCTGCCGGTGATCCGCCCGGTTTTAAACGAGCTTTACTGCGCGAAGGGGTGGGCAAGTGGGGAATTCCGCTGGGCGTCGCTTATACGATTTGGCGCTGTAGTGGGGCAGTGCCAGATTTGGGAATTTTAACGGGACTAGCCGGCTTAATGCTACTGGCGGACGCGGTTAGCGCTAAGTTTAATCCCCAGCGTCAAACGCTTCATGACCGCTTGGCAGGAACATTTATTTTAGATGCTGAGGGCAGTGTGCCCAAGTTCCAGCGGTTCGATGCGCCAAGGTTCGGGCAATCTGGGGCGTCTTCTGCTTTCAACGATGAAGATGAAGATGCCACTATTGCAGCCCTTGTTTTAACGCCTGAAACCCGTTGGCGGCGAGCAGGAATTTTAAACTGGATTCGTCAAAATCCGGGCGTAACGCTGTTAATTGTTACCGCTACAACGTTAGGTTCAGTCTTAATAACTTTTGTCGGTACACAAGTTTATATACAAAGTCAGGTGAACTGGCGTCAAGGCCGGCAGCAGGATAAGGAGACGTTTCTGCAACTGGTGAATAAGTTCGCACCGGATGAGAGAAGAGGTGCGATCTTGGCGATGGGGACGCTAAATCAGCCGGACGCCCAGATTCAGCTATTAACCGATTTACTTAGCTTAGAAACTGAGCCACAATTGATGGATGCAATTGGGCAAGCATTAGTCACCACCGGCCCTAAAGCGCTTCCTTTTTTACAGCGTTTGAATCAGTCTGTGAGAAACGATTTAGAGTCTCTGCGCTATGGCGGCAACCGGCAGGAACGTCAGCAGGTGGCGTTGCGGTTGCGGACAACTCAGCGGGCGATTGCTAGAATTCTCACGCTGTATAATGAGCAAATCCACGCTGCGGATCTCAGCCGCACAAATCTGGCGGAAACAACTTCTGGCTCAACTCAGTTTACTTTGGTGCTAGATAAAACTGATTTATCACGCATTCAATTTAAAGGCGCGATTTTGACAAATGCCAGTTTTCAAGAAAGCCGGTTTTACGGTGCCGGTGAGGATAGACTATTTGGCACCTTTGACGATAAAATTGCGGATCTCAGTGGTGCTGATCTTAAAGAAGCCAACTTCACTGGCGCTTTACTTAGCCAAGTTTTGATGAATGGCACAAGTTTAATTCGCGCTAATTTAAACAAGGCGAATTTGTCTAGGGCGCACTTAAAGAATGCAAATCTTAGCAGTGCTCAACTGACGGGTGCAAATCTCGGTCAAGCGGTGTTAACAAATGCTAGTTTAACTGGGGCTAGTTTAGGCGAAGCGAACCTAGCCGGTGCGAATCTACAAGGGGCGCGACTCAGCCAAGTGAAAGCCGTTGGGACGAACTTTCAATGGGCAAATTTAACCCAAACTGAGTGGCAACAGGCAGATTTATCAGGGGCAGATCTGCGTCAAAGTAATCTTCAAAATGCTGACTTGTCGTCAACCCGACTGGTAGGGGCAAATTTAGCCGGCGCACAATTGCAGTCAGCCAATTTCCGCAACGCCGATCTTAGTGAAGCAGATTTACGGGAAGCAAAATTAGCCGGGGCAGATTTTCAAGGAGCAACCTTTGTCGCAATTGTGCCTGCGACACCCGATCAATTTGTGCAAGCCATGCCTGCCGGTTCCCCTTCCATCTACCTTCAAGGCGTTGATTTTAGCTTAGTAAAAAACTTAAATGTCAAACAACTAACTTATATCTGCGCCCAAGGAGGACTGCATCCAAAATGTGCCATCTCAAACCGCTAAAAACCGAAAATCGAGAACCCAGTAAAAAGGAAAAACCCTATAACAAAGTTTTGGCGTCATCTAAACTTGTGCAAACATCGTAAAAGCCAGAAATTGAACGCATTCAACCCTTAACCTTATCTGCGCTTATCTGCGTACGCCAAATAGCAAACTATCGCCCACATCTGCGTTTATCTGCGGTTTAAAAAAGTTAGCATTTGCAATAACTCAATTGTTCCTTGCTACTAACTAAAACCGCCGGCAAAAATAGAATTTTCTGCTCAATTCTAAGTGTGAGGAATAAAGACATGGAACATCTTAAGCGTTTATTGTGGGCAGTCAGTACAACAGCAGCACTCGGAAGCATTACAACATTAAATAGCAATATCGAGCCGGTTTTCGCTCAAGCTGCCTATGGTAGCTACGTCGGCGTCGGAGGTTCAGTTGGAGTTAACGGCGACGGCGACGGAACCCAAGGTGCTGCTGTCGTTGCAGTGCGCTATAAACTGCTAGAAGTTCCAGTTTCCCTCCGCGCCCAAGCCTTCATTAATGGCGACGGAACAGCAATTGTCCCTACCGTTTCCTATGATATTCCCATGAATTGGCAGACAGATGCTTATGTTGGTGCCGGCGTTTCCTTTGCCGGCGGCGATACACCCGTAGGCGACAAAACAAGCTTTGCCATTCAACCCGGAATTGACTACTCCCTGCCTAACAGCCGGTTAGTCGTATTTGGCAATGCCATTATTGCATTTGATGCCTACCGTAAAGAAGGCGGCGCTGCCGTTTCTGTGCAAGGCGGCTTAGGCTTAAGATTTTAACGATAAGATTTTTAACCGCAGATAAACACCGATGAATCATCTGTCTATGCCTAACGGCACGCTGCGCTATTATCTGTGTTTATCTGTGTGCATCTGTGGTTTATAAAAATAAACCTTTGCTATAACTTCAAACGCTAGAAGTACACTGAAACCCAACAACTTTCCACGGCTCAATTTTAAAACTTTGACCGTTCACTGTGTCAACTGTTCGTTCTAATAAATCGACACTCTGACTAATTGCCAAACCTACATCACTTTTCAATTCTAAATCACCAGCTTCTCCGTGACATTCATAGCCTCGCAAAATCCACTCATTTGGATTATCCTCTGCCGGCTTGAATGCCATTAAAATGAAATTCTCAGCCGATAACTCTAAAAAGCTACCCGATCCCGGCAGCGAGGCATTTTGATTTTCACCGGCAGGCACAATCACTTTCACTTGCAGCGGTATATTCAATTCATAGCCGCGTCGAACTGTATGAGCATTTTGCCAACTGCCGGCATGAGGATAAATCGCGTAAGTAAATTGATGAATTCCTCTATCTGCTTCTGGATTCGGCCAAGTTGAACCTCGCAGCAGCGTCAATCGCAATTGATTGCTTTGGGCATCATAGCCGTATTTGCAATCATTTAATAAGCTTACACCATAATTATCTGTACTTAAATCCGCCCAGCGAAGTGCCGGCACTTCCCATTTTGCTTTTTCTGCCGGTGTTTGGGGTTTTGTCGGGCGTTGAATGGCACCGCAAGCAATCTCATAAGTGGCAAAATCTGCCTCTATATTAAGCGGAAAAGCGGCTTTAACTAAAACATGACGTTCTTGCCAATTTACCTCATTTTCAATCTTCAACACCGGCGAATCGGCTTCTAAAACATAATCCTGCTGAAATTGCGACTCACCAAACTGTTTAACAACACGCAACCGCTGCCGTACTTTTCCCTTATCTACCCAATAAATTTCTTTTAAAACGGGTGCCGGCAAAGGATGCTGTTCGTAATTTGGAGCGATATTCCAAGCATCCCAATACTGTCCGCTATCTTGAAATGCTTGCAGTTGATTTCCGGCTTGATTGATAATCTCCCGCTTATTTATTTTATCCCAAACTCGGATCAAATTTCCCGATTCAGCATCGATAATTGCGCGGAGTAACTCATTTTCTAAAACCCAATTTTCTGTGTTTTTTCCAGAAATTGGGTTTGGATCTGATAAACTATTTGTATCCTGGGATACTTGTTTGCCTTTTTTGGGATTGTCTTCCAAAAATATATCAAGATTAAGCTTTTCTGCCGGCAAAGGACAAAGCCAATAAACCCGATAACCAACCGAGGGGATATCCGTCGCCAAAAACAGCAGTGTGGATGCTTCAGATAGCTGAGAAATTACTAATTTTCCTGCTAAGTCATAAACTTGCCATTCTTGATTGGAAGCTGCCGGCAGGGAAACTGCAACCACTTCAGATCGCTGCCAATTGAGGGGATTAAAAACGAGAATTGCTTGGGCGTTGGGTTGCGGCGGGTTTGGCAGGGTAATTTGTAAAGAAAGTGAACTGATTGCTTTGTTTAAAATTGATTGACAAACCTGCTCAACTTCTATCCAAGCTTGGTTTGCATCGATATAAACTTCAGGAATTGCAGAACCAGGCAAAATATCATGAAACTGGTTAAATAATACTTTTTTCCAAGCGTCTTCTAATTCGATTTTTGGATAAATATCACCGGCAGTGATAGTTGCCAGAGAAGCCAACAGTTCCGCTTGGTATAATAATCCCTCACATTGCCGGTTCCAGCGCTTTTGATCTGCGTGGGTGGTGTAACAACCTCGGTGAAATTCTAGATATAATTCATCTTTCCAAACCGGCAGCGTTTTTTGTCCTTGAAGGCTGTTAATCAAAGACAAATAATCAACTGCACTCGTAAATTCCATGCGTGGAAAGAAAGGAGATTGCTCCCATCTTTGGGCAATTTCTAACATATCACGAGTTGGGCCGCCGCCGTGATCACCAACTCCCGGTAGCCACAGAGAATCTTTTAAATTTGTTTGAGTTTCCCACTCACAAACATATTTTGTCATTTTCACCGGCTCAATACTTTCCCCAATCAAAGCCGACATATAACTGCATATTTGCGTGCCATCCGGTGACTGCCACCAAAAAACACCGTGAGGAAACTTTGTTGTGTCATTCCAGCGTAATTTTTGGGTAACAAAGTATTCCACACCACCTTGTTTTAACAGTTGGGGTAACTGCCAGCCAAAACCAAAACTATCGGGAAGCCATGCCACTGGCATTAATTGACCAAACTTTTCTTGGATATAACGCTGTCCGTATAAAATTTGCCGAACAATTGATTCACCGGCAATCAAATTTAAATCTGGTTCTACCCACATTCCCCCCACAATTTCCCATTTGCCGGCAGCCACTTGTTGCTGAATTGCTGCAAATAAATCGGGGCGATGTTCTTCAATCCAGGCATACAGTGCCGGCGAAGAATGGCAAAAAATTAAATCTGGGAAATCTAATTGTAAAGCTAAAACCGATTCAAAGGTTCGCTGAGCAGCAACCCACGTTTCACTCACCGGCCATAACCATGCTAAATCGAGGTGAGCGTGACCTAATAAATATATTTTAGATTTTATAGGTTGAAGTTGAGATTGAAGCGTTTGTCGCAAAGAAAACAGTGTTCTTTCAAATTTTTGCCGATTGGGTAACGCCGCCCAATTAATTTCTGTAATCGCCGCTGATAAAGTATCTAACTGTGCCGGCTCAAAGGTTTCTAAATAATGTTGCAAAACCGCTAACTCATCTGCCACAAAACCCGGATCGATGCAATCTTCATCAATCATTTCCCAGACACATTGGGAACGCACCAAAGCACCATTATCATGGGCGGGACTCACCAACCGCAATAAAACGGTAAATTCCTCGCCGGCAAACACAGCGGGACTCAGCAACACCCTCACCGCACAATCAAATAAATCTCCCTGCTGCGCTAACTTGCCATTCACAAAAATCTGGGCATCTTCCGCCCACCAACTTAGCGACAGACGCAACGTTAAGCCTTCCAAAGGATAGCCGTGCAAATCCATCGGCACACGCAACCGCTGAAAAAGCCACACCACCTGACGCCCACCTTTCCAAGCAATATGTCCCTTGGCATTTAGCTGGGCAATTGGCCAATTTTCGGCAGACGCTTCTACCTCAGCAACCGGCAAGTCTGTTTCGCAATATTGCCAGCCGGTTTGCACATTCAGATGAGTCAGCCGGCGCAATTTTTCAATCGATTCAAAAATTTGAGCGCAATCCACAGTTTAATCCTCTTCCTATGCCACAAAATAGAAATGGCAGCCTGTCGCCTCTAAAAATTATGTCCGGTTCTTCTAGTCGCTATCAAAGTAGATTTTTTAACTTCCTCTCCCAAAAATCCCGCCGCGTAGCAGAGACGTGCGATCACGCCGTACGACAACTCAAAGTCGCAACGGTTTGGGGTGCACAAGTCTTCCTGTATCCGATCTACGCCATCTTTCAAACAGCGAGATTGACAGGAAAACAGCTAGAACAAGCCGTGACTGAGGGAAAACCCTTATTGCAGGAGTCTACCAGCTCACAGCGTCAAGAACCTCCTACCGTAGACACACCCCTGCAGAAAGTGCTGGAAGCCACGCAAACGCTTTCGCTGCCAGAGGATGTGGCAAAACGGTTTTCACCACCGGCAGGCAATTCACAGTTGGCAGTCAAACCTGCCGACAAGCTGAATGCAACAAAATCAGCAAAAATTCAGAGAAATGCCGGCAAAGGCGACAATGCGATCATTCATGGCGTTGCTTCCCTGATTGCAACAAAATCCTTAGTGCTCGTAACCGTTAAAAATGAAGTTTTAGATATTTTGACACCGCCGCAGCAGGAAAAACTGCGCCAGCGAATTAGTTGGGAAGTCGCCCACTACTGCCGTTACCGAAAGCTTGCTGCAACTCAGCGCCAGAAAAATATCGCCCAACTACCGCCACCCGAAGAAAGAGCAAATCTCGCCCTGCCGGTGCGCGTATTTGTGGATGTGATGGCGTGGGTGCAAAGTGGCCCTGTGGCAGTTACCGTCAATTTATTTCAAGAAGCGGCGCTGGTTTTGCAACCCAAGGAGAGGGAGAAAGTCGCAGAGAAGGAGAATTTATTAGGGCTGTCGGCTGCTAATTTACCGCTAACACCGCTTCCGCAATCTAAAATCCAAGATTTAAAATCCAAAATACATGAATTGCTGCCAGATCGGGCGATAGTCGTCGTAGATCGCACCGTAGCGGCAGTAGAAACCCTCAGTTTACCGTCTGTATCCGCCCTAACCACTGCTTTTAAGAATCGTTCTCATGGACTGCTGGAACAAGCGAAAAAGCCATTTATCGCCCTCGTTACCGACTCCTTCGACAACCCTTTGCCGGCAGAAACAGAAACACCGGCATCCCTTCACAACGATCCCCTCAAAGTTCAAGCACTGATTCAGGCAGCAGTTGATTACTTTTTTGGCCCTCGTGGCGGACAATTAACAGGGGAAGCCGATGAAGATTGGCAACTGTCTGCCGGCGCACAAATCCCCGAAAATCAATTAGCTGCCGGTAACACTCGCCGGCAACTCCCACAAACCGCACAATTCAACTCAGAACCTGATCCCTGGCTTTCACTCGGCGATTTATTTGGCAAGTCGGCAACCTACAGTACAGCCGGCACATCTACCTATGAATTACCCGAATCTGAAGATGAGCAACCAAACTTAGCATTACCTTCCTCCCACACCAAAAACGTGCCGGTGGGCAAATCCATTCGGAACTTAGCCAAACGTTATCTAAAACGCAAATCCGAACTGGTAAGCCAACCTGAAGATACCTCATCAGTTACCAGCACTCAAACCACTGCCGGCGAGGGAATTGCGCCGGTAAATGCCAAGCCGGCAACCCCACCCATCAAAAAACAAAACCAACCCTTGCCGGCTGCCACCAGCGAAACTACCCCAACAGTAGCCCAACAATCGAGCCGGCGCTCAATGCAACACACCCCAGACTGGATAGAAACCCACGCCACCTCAGTCGGGTACGTCAAACATCCCCTTGAACTATTGCTAGAGTGGCTTGATCGTGCAATGCTCTGGCTAGAAGAACTAGCGATCCAAATTTGGAAGTGGTGGCAACAGCGCCGGCAAAACTAATAGCCACACAATTAAATTGCACAAATCTAACTTCAAAAATCCACCTCAAAGCAAAAAACTCAAACACTCAAAAAACATCAAAACCAACCTCGCCCCCAACAGATAACCCATCTGTGTTTATCTGTGTGCATCTGTGGTAAAAAAAAAATCCCCTAAAAAACCATTAACCCAAGAGCAAAAACTCAAAAAACATCAAAACCAACCTCGCCCCCAACAGATAACCCATCTGCGTGCATCTGCGTGCATCTGCGGTTAAAAACTTATAAAAAAATATGCAAAATAAAAGTCTTAACTATAAAAACCCAAACCCTAGAAATTTGTTGTCAAATATTTAGATATGATAAGAAAACTGTCATATTTTCATGGCAAATACCCCCAGCTGTTCTAATCTGTCGGAGAACCCAGAATGGTTACCCTCAAAATCGCTGTTTATATCGTAGTTGGCTTTTTCATTAGCTTATTCGTGTTTGGCTTCCTGTCCAACGACCCGTCCCGGAACCCCAACCGGCGCGATTTGTCGGAATAAACAGCCCTTCACCCATGCCTCAGGTTGGAAAGGTGCAGTGTACCTTTATGCATCTAGCGCGGTTGAGGTCAACCGTCTGGGCTATCCGTTCGACCCATTTTGCTGATTATGCCCTATCCGGTTCCACCGCCTGAACCGCCATCGGTGGTTAAATACTTACAGCCTGAGGAAGTCCCCCATTCCGCAGTTTCTGATGCAATCGCGATTTCGCCAACACCCACACAGACTGCGGCTGGGGGCAACCCCTCTTTGATAACGCAACCCAAGCCCCTAGAGCCGGAGCGTTTGCAATCGAGTCCCTTACCGGCCCTTCAAAGGCTCTCGGTGGCATCTCTGCTGAAGCCACTAACCGTGGCTATCGGATGGTCACAGCCGGCCCCAGAACCGCAAGGGGGCAACGCTAATGAGTTATTTCCCCCGCCGCCGGTAACAGCGACCGAAGAATCCTTGATGCTGCCGGCGCGGTCAGTTTTTATTCGCGTCTTAGAAAGACCCGACGGCAAACAATTTAACTATCAGCTTCACTTAAGCAACAGAGTCACCGGCACAGAACCTTTGACACAGAACCCTGTGCCGGTCGAGATTGCCGCCGCTGTCTTAAAAAAGTCAGTCCAATGGCAAAATGCGCCAACGGGTGAGCCGGTGCCCTTACCCCCCATCGCGCCAGAAGATGTGGTGGAATTAACCGCTGATCGTCAAGAGTACGACTCAGAACGCCAAATCGTCACCGCACAAGGCAATGTTGTCATGCGAGTTCGCGACTCGGTGCTGGATGCAGACCGAATTCAAATCAACTTGCAGACTCGCATGGCGGCAGCCGAAGGAAACGTTGCTTGGAGACGCGGACAGCAGGTGTTGCGCGGTGATCGATTTGAATATAACTTCATTCAAAACGTCGGAACTGTTAGTCCTGCCGGCGGTGAGCTGTATCTGGCAACCGGCAATGAGGCATCCGCATCAACCTTACCCACCGATGTCAGCGCAGTCGCCTTGCAAGAGGGAGCATTAAGCGATCGCATCCTCTCCAGCCAACCCTTGGAAAACGTCACAGAGACTCCTGGCGGCGTTTCTATTAATGTCGGTTCCGGTTTCGGCCAAAGCGGGCAGATCAGACGTGTGCGTTACGAAGCCGACCAGCTAGACTTCACCCCAGAGGGAGGACTCGCCCGGAATATTCGCATCACCAACGACCCGTTTTCGCCCCCTGAATTAGAGCTGAGGGCAGAACGCGCCACATTTACGCGCATTTCCCCTTTAGTTGATGAAATTCGGGCAGAGCGCCCCCGCTTGGTGTTTGATGGCGGTTTTTCCCTGCCGTTGTTGCGAAATCGCGTGCTAATCGACCGGCGTGAGCGTGACCCAGCTTTATATAGCTTCGGTTATGACCGCGAGGATCGGGGCGGGGTGTTCGTGGAAGGCCGGTTTAATCCGCTTTCTCAACCCCAGATGCGGCTAAGCTTGCGACCGCAATTTTACATTCAACGAGCCTTAGAAGGGGAAGGCAGCAGTTTTGCAGATTTGTTTGGTTTAAAAGCCAGACTTAATGCCACCCTCACCCCAAGCACCAGTTTGCTAGGTTCAGCAGTATTTACAAGTCTGGACTTGAACGAAGTAGACGATAATTTACGGGCAAGTCTGCGACTGCGTCAATTAGTGGGCACTCATGCCCTAACCGGCGAATATTCATTCCGTGATCGCTTGTTTAATGGTTCCTTGGGCTATCAAACCGTTCAAAGCAGTCTGGGTGCAGTTCTCACATCGCCGGTGACTCAATTAGGAACCAGCCGGATTAACCTCAGCTATCAGGCAGCAGTGCAGTACGTTAACGCCGACACAGATCGCCTGGAATTACTCGACCCGATCCGGGAAAACAATCGCGCCGGCCTGGGTCGCTATCAAGCCAGCGCAGCGCTGAGCAGAGGTATTCCCCTGTGGCGGGGTCAATCACTGCCGGCCACTGCCACAGAAGGCTTAAAATACACACCCGTGCCGGTGTTACCCTATCTCCAGCTCGTTCTTGGACTCCGGGGCGTCACCGGCTTCTACAGTAACGGCGATAACCAATCTTCCCTCACCGGCAGCGTTGGCATCCTCGGACAAATCGGTAATTTTTCCCGGCCTTGGTTAGACTACACCGGCTTTAATCTCACTTATACCCAAGTCTTGCAAAGCGGGGAATCTCCCTTTTACTTCGACCGCATTGCCGATGTAAGAGTCCTGGGTGGGGGCATCGTCCAGCAAATTTATGGCCCGTTTCGCCTAGGATTTCAAACCGCTGTCAACTTGGATACTGGAGAAGAAATCAATACCGACTACATTCTGGAATACAGCCGGCGCACCTATGGCATCGTCCTGCGCTACAATCCAGTGCGGGAAATTGGCACCCTGACTCTGCGAATTAGCGACTTTAATTGGACGGGTGGCGCTCAACCCTTTGCCGGTTCAGATGAGATCCGCTCAGTAGAGGGAGGCGTTCGCCGCGATTATGATTAAGGCATGGGTGAACATTCGTCCTTTGTCCTTTGTACTTTGTCTGGTGACAAATAATAAATGACAAATGACCTCCTAAGTCCTGAGTTGTTCTCAGAACAGCGATGATAGAATCGGCCAAAGATTTTGCGGTTGCCGCTGCAACTGCGCTACTAACTCACTACAGTTTTGACCTGGGTGGCTACACTGCTGAGCAACTGATCGAGCGGTGGCTTGGCGACTATCAGGCTCATTGGTTGCGTTTGGCCGTGATTGAGGCGCTCTATCAAGGACGTTACAAAGCGATTTCTGTGGCCCAAATTTTAGCGTTTTGGCGTCGGCGTGGTCAGCCGATTTTCCATTTCAACCATGAATTTGAGCGCTTAGTGTGCCGCAAGTTTCCCAATACCTTAAGCACTCAGCTAGATTTTTATCCGGAACTTTCTTCAGTCTCAGGCGCAACTATTTCTGCTGCCGATTTTCCCGGCGAAGGCGAAGAGGATGAGGCAGTGGTTGCCGGCCAAGAAGAGGCTAACCCCTTAGAAACGCCCGCACCTAAGCCTGGTGAAGCCGTTAGCCCGCCTAATGAGGCGCAAACCAAGGCAAGTACGTTCCCGCAAACCGACGTGGTAGGAGACGCTGAGGCAATCCTTGAGTTTACCGATAATGCAGCGCTAACAGAACCGCGATACTACCAAGCTGAACAGTCTAAGCCGGCTCGTTCCAATCCCAAAGCAGCAGAACCGGCAGAAACGGAGAAGACTGCCGAACAACTGCTGCAAGCAACTTGGCCCGTCAAAATCCAACAGTTGCCGGCTGATAGCGAGTCGGCAAAAGTGCAGCCAGAAGCGTTGGCTGCGCCTCAAGAAGAGCCGGTTGAGGAGGCAAAGATAGAGGGGGAAGCCGGTTTAAGTCCGAAGCCCCAAACATCGTCTCAGGGTAAGTATCAGGCTGATTGGTCGCGCTGTGATATTAGCAAACAACCGATTGTTCAGTTCTCTCCCAGTCCTGAAGTCTCTGATTTTTACACCAAGCTCAAAGCAGTGGCCCACCCCCCAGAAGATGCCGGTGTGGAACATTCAGCCGGCAAATCTCCAATCAGAGATATTGAGGTAGAGAGAGATTTGTGGGAAGACGATTGAGTTGTGAGTTGGGAGAGACAGAGGTAGTTTTGAATCCCCCATGCGCCATGCCCCATGCCCCGTTTTGAGTTTGGAGGCGAAGAGAAGAAGTTCTGTGTTTTGAGTGCTGCTGAACTAAATTTTTACTGCTATAACTAGAAAAATTAACAACTTGACTCCGCTAATGGCATTGACTGGAGTACAATGATCCGGTAAAACTTCCCTGAAGAGCATCCTGTTTGTCCATTAGCAGGACTCCAAATAAGGACCGTTACTGTCGTTTTGACACTTGAACCGGCAACAACTTGTAACCGTTCACCAGTTCAGCCCTCAGATGTGAGCGACCTAGAAATGCGTTCGGCGTCCAAGAGCGTGCGCGGGCATTGCTTTCGCACATCCCTCACCGGCCTCTGGGTCAATCTCAAATGCAAGCGTTCGGAATTGGGAGAACAGTATTCGATGATCCCGCTTCGCATTCGTTAGAATTTTTACAAAAATCACCGGCGTATTCTTCCGGGAATCGCCCTAAGTGGATATCATGGACAACTTATAGGTGTCCAAATACCAAAAAGCAGCTATATTTAGCAGAACTGAGTCCAGACTGCGGCTCTCGCGGTCTTTGTGTGGAACTTCTGCAAGCTTCCTCAGTTCCTAACTACCCAACCGTTTCGCTCGTCCTTAAACTCGCCTCTGGCATATTATTGATGACTGCTGTACCTCTGCCTCGCCGGCCATCGCAACCTGTGAATCCTGCTGACAGTAGTGCCTCTGCGGACATGACACCCGTTTTTGCCCTCAAAGACTTAGTTGCACGTTTGCAGCGGGAACAGCACAAAATTCAGGATTTGCTCAGTTCCCTCGGTTTCGCTCTGCGAAGCTTTAACAATCTCAATCAGTTTTTAGAGCTAATTCCCCTTGTCGCCAGTCGTGTGACTGATGCAGATGGGGGGGCGCTGGTGCTATTTAAACCAAATGGCCAAGTGAGGCTACAGCGGTTGCACTGCCAGGAGGGCCGGCAGTGTCAGGATATCCGCCAAGCGCTGGAGGCAGCAACCCGTCAAGTAGCAGCCTCTTCCTCAACTGCTGCCCCCCTAACGCCTTCCACTGCCACCCTCGATAGTGAAGTCAGCCGATCATTAGGCGCAGATGTGCAATTGTTTGGCACTGCCATTTTGATTAAGAATGCTGAACGAGGGCGTCTGTATGTTTTTAGCCGTGATCCCGAATACACCTGGACGGAAACGCGCCAGAAGTTAGTCCGGTTAGTGGCTGACCAAACCGCAGTGGCCATTGAAAATGACGAACTGACGGTTGAACTGCGCCAGAAAGAACGCCTAGATCGGGAACTGGAAATTGGGGCAGAAATCCAGCTGCGCCTGCTGCCTCGCCAATGTCCCAAAATACAAGGCGTTGAACTAGCGGCAAAGTGCCAAACGGCGAACCGCGTGGGGGGAGATTACTACGATTTCATTCCCACCAGCCACGATTGTGAGAGGCGCACGCAAGGTGAACAGGTGCGCTCTAAAACGCCTGGTGGTAACCCAGCCGGTCCCTGGAGTGTGGTGATCGGGGATGTCATGGGTAAGGGAGTGCCTGCCGGCCTGATTATGACCATGACGCGAGGAATGCTGCGGGCGGAAGTTCTTAATGGCCACTCGCCGGCTCGGATTCTGCAACATTTAAATCGGGTCATGTATACCGATTTAGAAAATTCCCACCGATTTGTAACGCTATTTTATTCCGAGTACGACCCACAAACGCGTATCCTGTCTTACAGTAATGCTGCTCACCACCCCCCACTGTTGTGGCAGGCCGGCACCGGCGCGATCAAACGCTTAGATACGCTGGGAATGCTGATTGGTTTGGATGCAGATACCGCCTACCAAGAAGCTCAAGTGCAACTTCACCCCGGAGATACGATTATTTATTTCACGGATGGGTTTACCGATGCGGCTAACCAAAGTGGTGAGCGTTTCGATGAGGAAAATCTGATCGGCGCTTTTGAATGGGCTTGCCAGCATTGCCCGAATCCCCAAGCGATTTTAGATTATCTGTTTGAGCGGGTGCAGCAGTTCATTGGCCCAAATAACCACAATAGTGATGATATGACGCTTGTGGTCATGCAGGTGCAATCTTCTGAGATTGCTGCAGGACTTTCAGTTCAAAAGACTGCGGTAACAGGGGAGTAGGCAAAGGTGAAGGGTGAGACGGTAAAGCTCACCTCCCATCTAACACTCATATTTTGCCGGCTTTTTACTGTGAGAAACTGGCCGCTGTGAGCAGAAACCAAATTCAGGCAGATAACCCCTTTACAAATGCCAAAAATATGCAACATTTAATGATGAGCTAGCTGCATTCAAAGGGTTATATCGGCTTGTATGATTTATGGCTGCTGGAAATTCATTAAGTGATTGGTTTTATTAATACAAAAATCGAAATTAAAAATGGTATAACTTTTAGTAGTTCTCACTTCAGTGGCTTTCCCTTGACGTGAGGAAAGTCATGTATTTACCGTCAAACCTCAATAGTCAGCTTAGATTTTGTGTAAGGAGAAAAAATGGTCATTAACTTAATTCACCAAGCGACAGCAGGGTTAGCCGGCATGACAGTCAGCAGTGATTCTGTGCAGCTTTTCCTTTGGAAGTCCTTGTTCAATGGAGCGGTACTGGCTCAACAAGTCAGCGAGACAAACGTTTTAACAGATATGCAAAAAGCCTTTAACAATTTTATCCAAACCGGCCAAGTTTGGGCAATGTTGGCAGGAATTGTGATTGGCTACACAATTCGGAATATCACGGCTTCTTAATAATTTGCTAATTGTTAGCAGTGAGGTTTTTAATAAGCTAAAAAGTTAAACCTTACAGGTATTACCTAACAATCAATAAACCCTAGCCCCTCAGAATAAGGCAAAGCGAGAAACTGCCGTGACAGAACAAAAGACTTGGAGCCAGCGATTTGAATCAGCGTTGCATCCCGCCATTGCACGGTTCAATGCCAGTATTGATTTTGACATTGAACTAATTGAATATGACATCACAGGCTCTGTCGCTCATGCCAAGATGCTGGCAAAAACCGGCATTATCTCAGCGGAGGAAGGCGAAAATCTGGTGGCAGGTTTAGAGAAGATCCGGCAAGAATATCGCCAGGGATTTTTTAAACCAGGCGTTGATGCTGAGGATGTACACTTTGCCGTTGAGCGCCGGCTGACAGAAATTGTTGGGGATGCCGGTAAAAAGCTGCACACGGCACGCTCTCGCAATGATCAAGTTGGCACAGATACTAGGCTGTATTTGCGCGATCAAATCGGTCAAATTCGAGAACAAGTGCGTGAATTTCAGGAAGTTTTGCTGAATTTAGCCCAACAGAACATTGAGACGCTGATTCCCGGTTACACGCACCTGCAACGAGCGCAGCCAGTGAGTTTGGCTCATCACCTGCTGGCTTATTTTGAAATGTCTCAGCGCGACTGGGAACGCCTAGGAGATGTGTGCCGGCGCGTGGATGTATGTCCCCTAGGTTCAGGTGCACTTGCCGGCACCACTTTCCCCATTGATCGGCATTATACGGCTGAGCTGCTGGGGTTTAGCAATGTTTATGCCAACAGTTTAGATGGCGTCAGTGATCGCGATTTTGCGATTGAATTTCTCTGTGCGGCTAGCTTAATTATGGTTCACCTCAGCCGGCTATCTGAGGAAGTAATTTTTTGGGCATCTCATGAGTTTGGCTTTGTCACCCTCAAAGATAGCTGCGCCACCGGCTCTAGTATTATGCCCCAGAAGAAAAACCCCGACGTTCCTGAATTAGTGAGGGGAAAAACAGGGCGTGTATTTGGGCATTTGCAAGCAATGTTGGTATTAATGAAGGGATTGCCCTTAGCCTATAACAAAGACTTGCAAGAAGATAAAGAAGCGCTATTTGATGCCGTTAAAACCGTTAAAGCTTGTTTAGAAGCGATGACAATTTTGCTGCGGGAAGGCATAGAATTTCGCAGTGAGCGTCTGGCTGAAGCAGTGGCGGAAGACTTCTCGAATGCGACAGATGTGGCAGATTATTTAGCAACAAAGGGCGTGCCTTTCCGAGAAGCTTATAATCTTGTGGGAAAGGTGGTAAAAACTTGCTTAGCTGCCGGGAAATTGCTCAAGGATTTGAGTTTGGAAGAGTGGAAAGAATTGCATCCCGCTTTTGAGGGGGATATTTATGAGGCAATTACACCCAGGCAGGTTGTTGCTGCGCGAAATAGTTATGGCGGTACAGGTTTTGCGCCGGTGAGGAAAGCAATTGAGGAGGCAAAATGCCGGCTGAACTCTCAGGCTTGACAAGCAAGTTATTGACTGTCAGATTTAGGGTGAAATGCTGAACAGGCAACTCCAAAAAATTTACGCTTAAAAGGAGCGACAGACGTATGAAGTTTGGTGATGGACCTAACCCAACCCCGGGGGCAGAATTTGAGACATATGCTACTCATCTATGCGGCATAGCTAGAGAAGCAATTGATAAAGCTGAAGGAGCATTTACCATAGGGATTTTTGGTTCTTGGGGGAGTGGAAAAACTACATTGATGCGTTGTATAGAGAAAAAATTTGCTGAATTATCTGAACATAATAAGTATAAAACTATCTGGTTCAACCCCTGGAAGTATGAAGGTAAAGAGGCAGTATGGAATGCTTTAATTAAGACAATTCTTATTGAAATAGAAGAAGAATTAAGACTTAAACATGGTTGCATTGAGCTACGAGAAAAACTTAATTTGTATGGAAATGCTGCTTTTACGCAACTTCCTAGTGCTTTATTGAATGTTTTGCTTGAGAAGAATTTAGGTATTAAGTTAGGTGAATTAAAGACTGAAGAACTTGAAGCTTTATACCTTATCGATAAACAACACTATAATTTAGTTAATCGATTTGAAATTGATTTCAAGAAGTTGGTAGATAAGTATGTTGATTTAGATGGTAAGTTAATAATATTTATAGATGATTTAGATCGATGTCTTCCAGAAAATGCTTTAAATGTACTTGAGGCTATAAAGCTTTATTTGGATTATGAAAAATGTGTCTTTTTTATAGGAGTTGATAAAAAAATTATTGAACAAGGAGTGAGAAAAAGATATTTAGCAAGTTTAAAAATAACTGGTAAAGAATACATAGAAAAAATGATACAACTAGATTTTTATCTCCCGGACAAGTCTCCAGAAGAACTTAAGAATTTGTTAAAAGCTAGGATAAGCAATAAGTGGAGAGACGATCAAGAAATGTGGGATATGGTCTTAGAAGGTACTAGCTACAATATTCGTAAAGCAAAGAGATTTTTACATTCTTTTAATTTAATTGAAAGAATAGCAAAACCTATTGGCGTCAGAGAAGAATTGTATCCGAGGCTAGCCAGGGTCTTATTAATTCAAATGAATTACCCTGATTTCTTTGTAGAATTCAAAAGGGAATTTAACCGTAAAGATAGTCGTATTATTGATAATAATGAGGATTTTTTTACAAAATTTATTAATTTTCCTGAAAATAGTAAATTCCAAAATGATTCTGAACTCATGAAATTTATAGAGGTAACTTCCGAGAACAGTACAAAAATTAGCCAACAAAACCAACTTGAAATTATACTTAAATTGGTAAGGGTACAGTGATAATATACCTTAAATGTATCTTAAATAAAGTTTTTAACTTGATTGGGTGCAAGCCGTCGAAGGATTTTTCTCCAACTACAATGTATAAACTTGAAGAGAAAGTTAGCATAGAATCTCAGTCAAGTAATCTGAATTCTGAGAATAAAACAATGCTGAAATATGATGATTTACTAGAAGACGTAGAAAAAGTTATCAGTTATGACTTTTGTGTAATGAAAGCTTCTGAACCTTTAATCAATGCTTTAACATTTTTAATGCTACAAAATATCAATTACATTATAGTTGTCGATCAAGATAACAAATTTTTAGGATTTGTGAATGATACATTAATTCTATGTAAGTTTCCACCACCAGATTCAAGCCTTCCACCAGAGTACAAAATTAACGATAGGAATTTTCACAAAAAAGTTAGAAATTATATAAATCATGCAAAAAAACAACCTATCGAAGATATACTTGGTGTGATGCCTTTTTTTCGCTGTTTTTACAAGAACCGAGCAACAATTCTTGGTGCAATGGAAGAGCTAGTGAAACCCTATGGGCATTATATTGAAGAAAAGATAATACCCGTTTTAAATGAAAACCAGAATCTTGTAGGTGTAGTTTCAGATAAAGATATATTAAAATTTATTAGAGATGAGCCACTTTTAATCAACACATCTGTAGAAGTTGCCTTTAAAAAAAAATTTATAGATTTATTCACCCTACCTCCAGAAACCACTTTGGCTAGTGCTTACTTATGTATAGAATATATCCCAAGAGAATACATACTAATATGTGATGAACGAGACAATTTACTAGGGTGGATAAACAGACGCAAAGTTACTCCTATGGCTCATCCACTCTACCATCATTTGATAAAGATGCCCATAAAAGAAATAATGGAGCCTGTTACTAAATTAGACTTAATAGAGTCAAAACAAGCAATAAGCGAAGTTATCAAAGCTTTTCTAGACAAGGGTAGAGAAGCTGTTGTTATTGTTACTAAAAATAAAGAAAATCATGAAATTCCATTAGGAATTATAACTCCAAAAGATGTCTTACAGTTTTTTTACTTCAATTTTCAGTAAATAAATTAGGGAGAGTAATTCAAAATGCCTGACACTAATCAAAAATCAGACAAAGGTTTTTTTGCCGACTTGTACGATCAACAAATAATGGCCTGTGTTAAAGAGTTAAAATTAGATGATCCCACGATGAGACAGTTTACATTTAAGAAGCCAAAAGACACATTGTCGGAATTAGCACTTGTTATAAAATGCTGTGACAGTATACTAAAAGCTATACCAAGCATACCAATTATGGAAGATAGGAATAAGGAACTAATTGGTATTATTAGTCTTGTGGATTTACTGAAATTTCTTCCTCCTGGCGACAAGCTACCAAAAAAATATTTTGCCAATAACCAGACTCAACTTATAGCTCTTCTACAAGAAGTTAATGCCTTTATTTTAAAAAACCAATCTATAACTATTGAAGAGGCTTTTTCCATAGAACTAGAAAATTTTTCGGGCAATGCCGTTCATATTCTAGACAGCCTTTTCTTAAACGACTTATTTCAAAGCCTTATTGATGCAGCTGATGGAAAAATAAAATATCGCACCCTGCCTATTGTAAGACATGATCCTGACAATGGTGGGTTTGAAGTTAGAAGGATGTGGTCTTATATTGATGCGCTCCAACTAATCATAGAGATGAAAGACAGAGGAACTGATTCTTTTTTACAAGAAAAAGTAGCCACTATATGTACTAGAAGCGTGTATACTTTGAAACAGGATGATCAATTATCTCAAGCGCTTATTAATATAGAAAACCTTTCATTTTTTCCTACACACTTACCTATTACAGCAGCAGGCGGTTTGACGACAGGGCGTACTCCTGTTAGCGGAATTGTCGATGAAGCGTTAATTTATACTTTGCTACACAACATATTTAGTCAAGCTTTAGCAGCAATGCCTATTAGCTATATTGCAAAGCCTATTCAACCGAAGGAAATAGTAAAATTAGACACAAAAATAGGTGACTTAATAGAAATATTCATAAATAGACTTACAAAGCCAACAGCTATCCTAGTGGGTGATTATAATAAAAAAACAAAGGAGTTTGAAATGGATGGAATTGTTAACTATGTAGATTTGCTTAATCGGTTTTTAGCCTGGTCAAAAGAAAGCTAGAGCGATGAGCAATCTACTTAGATTGCTCATTAGGTGTTTGTTGGTTTTAAATCTCTGCTAATTGAAGTGTCCCTACAACATTTATATACCGCTTGTCGATTGCCTCAGCGCTAATTTTAAAAACTGTTAAACACATTAAATTTTTACAAGAAACCTGATTGGCATTGGCCATCGATAAACAATAGCGCTTGCCAGAAATGATTGGTATTCCGCTATTAGTTGAATTGCAAACACAATTAGATCGGCCAATCAATCTTTTTTCTTGCACCAATTTTAATCTAAGCTTTCCTCTTGGGTTAGCCTGCATCTGCAACTTTAGGAGTAGTCAATAACGAGGCGGAGAGCCAGACAAAAGCATTTCATCCCCTGCCTATCAAAAACCATGAATGTTGAACAGCAGTTGTTGCAACTGCATTTACTGAGAAAAAAATTAGCCTTTTACCTTGAAGATATTGAAACACCGGCAGGGAGAGCAGTTGATTTATTTATCACAGCGATCGTTTTACTCTCCTCGGTCATTTTCGTCATAGAAACTTACCCAATTTCTGCGAAATGGCGACAAATCTTAGAGGCTATCAACACCGGCACCCTTACCATTTTTGCGATTGAATACTTACTTCGCTTTTGGTGTGCTGAGCGCAAAACACAATATTTTTTTAGCCCCTACGCCCTAATTGATTTAATTGTTATTCTCCCATTTTTTTTGAGAGCGGTTGATGTTAGCTTTATTCGGATCTTCCGCTGGTTTCGAGTTTTACGTTTAATTCGATTCTTAGATCGCCAAACATTATTTGGTTACATTAACACCCAAGATGGTGTCATTATCACTCGCATTCTCTTCACTTTATTTGCCATTATCTTTGTTTACTCAGGCTTAATTTATCAACTTGAGCATCCCGTCAATTCTGAAGGGTTCACCACTTTCTTAGATGCTGTTTATTTCTCTGTCGTCACCATGACAACCGTCGGGTTTGGCGATGTCACCCCCATTTCCGCAGGGGGGCGTTTAATGACCGTTCTGATGATATTAACCGGCATCGCCTTAATTCCTTGGCAACTCGGCGATCTAATCAAACAATTTGTTAAAACCGCCAACCAAATCAACACCCAATGTTCGGGATGTGGCTTATCCTTCCACGATAAAGATGCCGGTTTTTGCAAAATTTGCGGCACTCAACTACAAACATCCGAGGAAAACAAAAACCTCAACTAACCCTCTACTGCCCAAACTCAATTCTTGCCTGCTCAACGATATCAGCCGTCACCATATCGAGTTCTCCCTCACGCGCTAGCTGCTCAATTCGCTGCCGAGCCTGGGAACGCACAAAATAGGGAATATTCTTTAACTTCGCCTTTGCTTCAGGCGTCCAGGTCAACTCATCATTCAAATCCGAATTAGACATTGCAAATATAGCGATCAATGTTCAGCAATATTATAAAAGTTTAAATTTTAATTTTTGAAGTTTAAACTTTAAGTTTTGTACCGGCATCCTAACCATCCCCCAAAAAAAAGAAGCTCCTGCTTTTACACAGGAGCACCTCGCAATTCAAAACTTAGAAGTCAGAATTCATTCATCCTTCTCGCTTTAAATTAGTCAAGAGGATTCATAGACAGCACTGGCTCGGTTTCACGGTCGATACCCTTTTCAAAGCCGGCAGCAGCCGCACGAGCGCGACCCGCGTGCCACAGGTGACCGATCAAGAAGAAGAAGCCCATCACAAAGTGGAAGGAAGCCAACCACGCACGAGGAGACACATAGTTAAATGAGTTCGCTTCCGTAATGACACCACCCACAGAGTTGATGGAACCCAAAGGAGCGTGTGTCATGTATTCAGCGGCGCGACGTGCTTGCCAAGGCTGAACGTCATTCTTGATTTTGTTCAAGTCAAGACCGTTAGGGCCACGTAGCGGCTCCAACCAAGGACCTTGGAAGTCCCAGAAGCGCATCGTTTCACCACCGAAGATGATTTCGCCGGTGGGAGAGCGCATCAAATATTTACCCAAACCAGTCGGCCCTTGAGCGGAACCCACGTTAGCACCTAAGCGCTGGTCACGAATCAGGAAGGTCATCGCTTGAGCTTGAGACGCTTCAGCGCCGGTCGGCCCGTAGAATTCGCTGGGATAGACAGTGTTGTTAAACCAAACAAAGCAAGCTGCAACAAAGCCCATCAGGGACAAAGCGCCCAAGCTGTAGGAGAGATAAGCTTCTCCAGACCAGATGAAAGCGCGACGTGCCCAACCAAAAGGCTTGGTTAAAACGTGATAGATCCCACCGGCAATGCAAATAAAGCCAACCCAAATGTGGCCGCCGATCACATCTTCCAGGTTATTAACGCTAACGATCCAACCGTCCCCACCAAACGGAGACTTGATCAAATAACCAAAGATAGCTGCCGGGTTCAGAGTCGGGTTTGTAATAACACGCACATCACCGCCGCCCGGTGCCCAAGTGTCATAAACACCGCCAAAGAACATCGCTTTAATCACCAGTAGCAGGGCACCAATTCCTAACACAATTAGGTGGAAACCCAGAATGGTGGTCATCTTGTTCTTATCTTTCCAGTCATACCCAAAGAAAGAAGAATACTCTTCTAGGGTTTCTGGGCCGCGAACAGCGTGATAGATACCGCCTAAACCGAGAACGGCAGAGGAGATCAGGTGAAGCACCCCAACCACAAAGTAGGGGAAGATGTCAATTACTTCACCACCAGGGCCAACACCCCAACCTTGGGTTGCGAGGTGAGGCAACAAGATCAAGCCTTGCTCGTACATAGGCTTTTCAGGGATGAAGTGAGCGACTTCAAACAAAGTCATCGCTCCAGCCCAGAATACGATCAGACCAGAGTGGGCAACGTGAGCACCCAGCAATTTACCAGAAAGATTGATTAGACGAGCGTTCCCAGCCCACCAGGCAAAGCCTGAGGATTCTTGGTCACGACCACCGCCCATCACCATTGAACTATTAAAGGGCGTTTCCACGGCGTAGAACCTCTTTTGTCATCAACAAAACAAGATACCAAATTTACATTTAGATTTCAGATTTTAGCTTTGAAATGCATTCAAACGCTAAAATCCAAAATCCAGCATTTTACAGAGCGTTACCGCGAGGCAGAACTTCTTCAGGGAAGGTGAAGCCTTCATGAGGTTGGTCTTGGGGAGCCATCCAAGCGCGGATGCCTTCATTGAGCAGAATGTTCTTGGTGTAGAACGTTTCAAACTCAGGATCTTCTGCAGCCCGTAATTCTTGTGAAACGAA